>JAYVXL010000211.1:0-7458 GCA_043785185.1 Myxococcales bacterium | reverse complement strand
CGATGAACGTCTTCGGCTTCTGGTGGCTGCTCACCATGCTGAAGACGTTCAGCGGGTTCCCGACGGTCGCGTGCATGTTCTTCATGCTCGTCGTCTGCGGCTACCAGGGCGGGCGTCTGGCGTTCATGGGCTGGCTGTACGGCCGCGCCACGGCGCGGGGGTGGAGCCCGCGCGTCGTGTTCCTCGTCGCGTTCGCCGCGAGCGAGCTCGCGTTCCCGCTCCTCTTCCCGTGGTACTTCGGCGCGAGCCTGCACGACGTCCCGGCGCTGGCGCAGGCCGCCGATCTCGGCGGACCGATCCTGCTCGGCGTGCTGATGGTGGTCGTGAACCTCGCGATCGCCGAGCCCATCATGGCGCGCATGGAGGAGCGCAAGCTCGATCGCCGCTTCATGGTCCAAGGCGCCGCCGTCCTCGCCGCGATGCTCGTCTACGGCGTCGTCATGCAGCGCGTCGTCCTGGCGCGCGCGGCCGCGTCGCCGGCGTTCAACGTCGGCACGGTGCAGGCGAACATGGGCCTCTTCGAGAAGCGCAGCTCGTTCGAAGAGGGCCTGAACCGCCACCTCGCGCTGACGAACAAGCTGAAGGCCGAGGGCGTCGACCTCGTCGTGTGGAGCGAGACGAGCGTGATGCGCGCCGAGCGCTCGAGCACGTACAAGACGAGCGTGCGCGACGCGGTCGGTCGCCGCATCGGCGTGCCGTCGATCATCGGCTCGGTCCTGGTCGAGCCGGTCAGCGGCCCGCGCGAGTACGTCCTCTACAACAGCGCGCTCGCGACGAACGGCAAGGGCGAGGTCACGTCGCGCTACGACAAGGAGTACCTCCTCGCGTTCGGCGAGTACCTCCCGTTCGGCGACACCTTCCCGATCCTCTACGAGTGGTCGCCGAACAGCGGCAAGTTCAGCTCCGGCACGACGCTCGACCCGCTCCTCATCGAGGACAAGTCCGGCCAGACGCACAAGGTCACGACCCTCATTTGCTACGAGGACATCCTGCCGTCGTTCACGAACGCCGCCGTCCGCGCGAGCGGCGGTGAGAGCGAGCTGCTCGTGAACATGACGAACGACGCTTGGTTCGGCGACTCGGCGGAGCCGTGGGAGCACCTGGCGCTCGCGCAGCTCCGCGCGATCGAGCACCGCCGCTACCTCGTGCGCAGCACCAACAGCGGCGTGTCGGCGATCGTCGATCCGGTCGGGCGCGTCCTCTCGCACACCGGCACGTTCAAGCAAGAGACGCTGCGCGAGACCATCCACTGGATGCGCGCGACGACGCTGTACGAGCGCATCGGCGACGCGCCCTTCTGGCTCGCGACGGTCGGCGCGTTGGTCATGGCGTTCCGTCGTCGGCGGAACAACGCGGCCGTGCCGCCGCGGGCCGCGGAGAAGAGCCGGGACAAAGCGGCGATCTGACGGTACAAACCAGGCCGCCCGCGGGAATGAACATTCCGTGGCCGCAAAGCGTCCAACAAGGTGCCGACCTAAAACCGGCGCAGGAGCACTTCATGGTTCGTCGTTGGCTTGGGTTCTGTGCAGTACGTGCGCCGCTCGCGGCGGCGGCGCTCGCGCTCGTCGCCGTCATCGGCGGACCGGCGCTCGTCGGCGGATGCACGGTCGTCGTGAGCGACGGGCCGCTCGACGGCGGCGCCTTCACGGGCTTCGACGCGACGCCCGGCCCCAGCGACAACCCTTGCAACGCGTGCCTCTTCCAGCAGTGCTCCGGGAGCTGGGCGGTCTGCGAGAACTCCAGCGAGTGCCTCGCCATCTACACCTGCGCACTCCGCTGCAACGGCGACGTCGCGTGCATCGACGGTTGCTTCTGCGCGCATCCGTCCGCCCAGAACGCGTACGTCGCGCTCGCCGCGTGCGACTCGTACTACGCGTGCGGGACGTGCCAGACCGCGTGCAAGACCCCGGCGTCGAGCTGCACGGCGCCCGGCGTCATCGCGCGCGACCTTTGCGGCGCGCCGCCGCCCCCGGTCGACTCGGGCGCGGGCGACGCGGGCACGTCGGTTGACGCCGCGCCGCCCGCCGACGCGGGCGCCTCCGTGGCGACGGACGCCGCCGCGGTCGTGACGTGCGGGAGCTGCGTCGACGGCCGATGCTCGAGCGAGAAGCAAGCGTGCGCGCCGCGGTCCGAGTGCGAGGGCTACATGCTCTGCATCGGCTTCTGCAACGACCGGCAGTGCATCGCCGACTGCGCCGCCGCCCACCCGACGGGCCAAGCGGCGTCTCAGGCGCTCCAGACATGCACCACCACGAACTGCAAGGACGCCTGCGGTCTCTGATGCTTCTCGGGATGTTGGAAGGCGCGCGCGCGCGCTCGCGCGCGCGCACACCTTCGCCTCATCGCCCCATGACAACGCTGTCGCGGCGGTCGCGAGTTACTTGACGATCGAGGGTTCTGCGTGGAAGGTTCGAGACGCATGAATTTGCGCGAAGTGAATGCGCGCTAGGAGGAGTGGACGATGTCTTTCAAGAGCAAGCTTGTGGCGCTGGGCGGGGTCGGTTTCCTCGTGGCGGCCTGTACGGTCACCTCGACGACGACGAACACGGGAGATGGCGGCAGCTCGGGCGGGTCGAGCGGATCCAGTGGCTCGAGCGGGTCCAGTGGGTCGAGCGGCGCCAGCGGGTCGAGCGGCGCGAGCGGGTCGAGCGGCACGAGCGGCGCGAGCGGGTCGAGCGGCACCGGCGGCGACGGCGGCTTGTGCAGCAAGGTCGACGTGACCCTCAGCAACAGCCAGGCGTGCAACACGTGCGCGCACACCCTCTGCCAGCAGGACCTCGACGCGTGCTTCAAGGACGTCTCGGCCACGGGCTGTGATTGCCAGGCGGTCTCCCAATGCGCGAAGGGCTGCTCGAACCCCGACGCGAACACCGAGCTCCAGTGCATCCAGGATTGCGGGCCGCCCGCGCACAGCGCCGCGGCGTTCAACCTGTTCGTCGGCTGGAACAACTGCGTCGCCAACAAGTGCGGCACGGGCGACGGCGGCACCGGCGCCTGCCAGTAATTCTGGCGGTCTCCCGAGGAGCGGGTCGGCACCCATGTGCCGGCCCGTTTTTCATTTTGGCGTCCCGACGCGCGCGGACCGTTCGGCGTAACGGACGGTGCTCTCGACGCGGGTCTCCTCGGCCGCTCACCCGCAGAAGCAGCTACGGGAGCTTCAGCGCCTTCTTGAAGCGCTTGGCGTCCGCGAACATGTCGACGTTCGTGAACACGTAGGTCGCCTGACGATTCTGCGTGCTCCGCGCGATCTCCGCGAGCTTCTCGATCGCCGGGTCCTCGTAGCGGCTCTTGTGCCCCGCGGGCCCGGGGAGACGGTAGTACGCGGACGCCGTCTGGAGCGCGCCGTGCGCGAGCGGATCGCGCGCGGCGATGACGCCAGAGTCCTCGGCGATCTGCGCGGCCTCGTCCGGATCCCAGCTCGGGCTGGGCTCCCAGACGACCTTCTCGAAGCGCTTCTTCACGCCCGCGAGGAACTCCTTCACCGCGCTCTTGTTGTTGCGGCCGGGCGTGAACTCCGGCGGCGCGACGAACACCGCGGTCGCGGCGCTCAGCTCCTTGCCGACGCCGAGCAGCACCTTGAGCGCGTTCTCGACGACCTTGCCGTCGCGGTAGCCCTCTTGCCCGATCTCGCGCGGGCCGAGGAGCGAGAACGCGAAGCCCTTCGGCGCCTCGCGGCGCCATCGCTTGATCGTGCCGATGCCGGGCGTCGCCAGGTGCGTCTCCTGCACCTCGACGAACATGAACTCTTTGAAGTACCGCGTCGCCGGGACGGGGAAACCTGCGCAACCGATGGTGAGCTGCACGGCGAGCTCGGGAGCCTTGGGGGCGGCGGTCTTCACGGCCCGAAGGCTACCACGTGTATCGTGCACATGGGAAAGTGCGCCGAGGCCCGCACGCAGGCGAGTCAGCGCTCGCGGCCGATTCCTTCGTCCACGGCGATGGGGTGGCCGAGGAGGCGGAGCGCGAGGCGACGGCCGACGCGGCGGGCGACGGCGCGCAGCGCGTCGTCGTGGTGCAGGGCGTCGGCGCGCGGATCGGGGCGGCCCTCCCGCGTGTCGACGCCAACGGCGCTCATCGCGCGGACGTCGCCGGTGTCCCTCTCCATCGCGGCGGCGGGCGCCCGCACGACCCACGCGCGCGCGACGAGCGCGACCTCGGTGCCCCGCGCGCGGGGCACGCCGCCCGTCGCGCCGACGCCTTCGCTCGACTCGTCGGCGCGCAGCACCTCGACCTCGACGCGCGGGTACCCCTCGCCCGCCGCGAGCGCACCTTCGCGCGCGAGCTGGTCGCGGACGCCGGCCACGACCTCGTCGGCGGCCACGGCGTCGGCGACGAGGCTGCGCGAGAGCGTCACGTGCAGGCGCTCGCCGTCCTCGCCTGCGTAGAGCGCGCGGTAGCCGCACGACGCGACGACGAGCGGCGCCGCGAGCGAGAGCGCCGCGAGCGCGCCTGTGCAGAGCCGCGCTCTCTGCGGTCGCCGCGGCATCAACCGACGATGAAGTTGATGATCTTGCCGGGAACGTAGATGAATTTCTTCACCGTCTTGCCCTCGACGTTCGCGGAGACCTTCGGCTCCGCGAGGGCTGCGGCGCGCGCCGTGGCCTCGTCGGCGGCGACGGCGAGCTTGATGACGCCGCGCAGCTTGCCGTTCACCTGCACGCCCATCTCGACCTCGTCGTCCCGCACGAGCGCGGCGTCGAACGTGGGCCAGGGCTCGTACGCGAGCGAGCCGCCGACCTGGGCGCCGCCGAGGCGCTGCCACACCTCCTCGCCGAGATGCGGCGCGAACGGCGACAGAACGAGCGCGAGCGCCTTGGCGGCCTCGCGCGGCACGCCGCCGGCCTTCTCGGACATCTGCCCGAGGTGCTTCACGAGGATCATCATCTGGCTGATCGCCGTGTTGAAGTGCATGTGCTCGATGTCGGCGGTGACTTTCTGGATCGTCTTGTGGACGAGCTTCCGGGTCGCGTCGTCGTACGCCGCCGGGTCGTCGGTGATCTTGCCCGTCGTGACGTTCCACGCGCGATCGAGGAATCGCCGCACGCCCTCGACGCCGTTGGTCTGCCAGGGCTTGGTCTGCTCGAGCGGGCCCATGAACATCTCGTAGAGGCGCAGCGCGTCGGCGCCGTGGCTCTTGACGACGTCGTCGGGGTTGATGACGTTCCCGCGCGATTTGCTCATCTTCGCGTTGTCCTCGCCCAGGATCGTGCCCTGGTGGACGAGCTTGAGGAACGGCTCGGGGTGCGAGACGACGCCGAGATCGAAGAGCACCTTGTGCCAGAAGCGCGCGTAGAGCAGGTGCAAGACGGCGTGCTCGCTGCCGCCGACGTAGAGATCGACGGGCATCCACGCGTCGTGCTCCGCCTTGGAGAAGGCGCGCTCGGTGTTGCGCGGGTCCAGGTAGCGCAGGTAGTACCAGCACGAGCCGGCCCACTGCGGCATCGTGTTCGTCTCGCGCGCGAACCACTTGCCGCCCTTCTCGAAGAAGCGCCAGTCGCGCGCGCGCCCGAGCGGGCCTTCGGGATCGCCGCTCGGCTTGTAGTCCTCGAGGTTGGGGAGAAGAATCGGCAGCGCGCTCTCCTCCACGGCGATCGGCTGGTCGTAGCGGATCGTGACCTTCGCGCCGTCCTTGCGCGGATCGCCGTCGCACTCGACGGGGAAATAGATGGGGATGGGCTCGCCCCAGTAGCGCTGGCGCGAGAAGACCCAGTCGCGGAGGCGATAGGTGACCCGCGGGCTCCCCTTCTTTTGCGACGCGAGCCACTCGGTGATCTGCGTGCGCGCGACGTCGCTCGGCGTGCCGTCGGCGACGCCCGCGTTCGAGCGCAGCTGGTGGGCGACGCCGTCGTCGGTGAAGGGCGTCTTCTGCACGTCGATGGGCTTGCCGTCCTTGCGCGCGACCACCTGCACGATCGGGAGCGCGTAGGTCGTCGCGAACGCGTGGTCGCGATCGTCGTGCGCGGGCACGGCCATGACCGCGCCGGTGCCGTACGTCGCGATGACGTAGTCGCCGGCCCAGATCGGGATGCGGTCGCCGTTGATCGGGTTGATGGCGTGGACGCCGAGCGGAACGCCCGTCTTCTTGCGCGTGACGTCGGATCTGTCGATGTCCGTCTTGAGCGACGACGCCGCGGCGTACTTCGCGAGCGCGTCCCGCTGCGCGGCGCTGACGATCTTCGCCGAGAGCGCGTGCTCGGGGGCGAGGACGACGTACGTGGCCCCGGGCAGCGTGTCGACGCGCGTGGTGAAGACGCTGAGCGTGAGGTCGGGGTGCCCCTCGATGGCGAAGTCGACGAGCGCGCCCTCGCTGCGGCCGATCCAGTCGATCTGCTTGCCCTTCGTCTCCGGCCAGTCGAGCGTCGCGAGGCCCGCTTGCAGCGCGTCGGCGTACTGCGTGATGCGCAGCGACCACTGGCGGATCTTCAGCTTCTCGACCGGGAAGCCGCCGACCTCGCTCGTGCCGTCGGGCTTGACCTCGTCGTTCGCGAGCACGGTGCCGAGCTGCGGGCACCAGTTGACCGGCATGTCCGACTGCTGGAACGCGAGTCCCTTTTTGTACAGCTGGAGGAAGATCCACTGCGTCCAGCGCACGTAGTCCGGGTCGGTCGTGTCGACCTCGCGGTCCCAGTCGTACGAGAAGCCGAGCATCTTGAGTTGGCGGCGGAACGTCGCGATGTTGCCCTGCGTCGTCTCGCGCGGGTGCGTGCCGGTGCGGATGGCGTGCTGCTCGGCGGGAAGGCCGAACGCGTCCCAGCCCATGGGGTGAAGCACGTCGACGCCGCGCATGCGCTTGTAGCGGCTGATGATGTCGGTCGCGGTGTAGCCCTCGGGGTGACCGACGTGGAGACCCGTGCCCGACGGGTACGGGAACATGTCGAGCACGTACATCTTCGGATGTCCTGGGCGGCGCACCGCGCGGAAGGTCCGCCCCTCCTCCCAGACGCGCTGCCACTTCGGCTCGACGACGGCGGGCTGATACCCGTGCTCATGCGGCTCGGCGGGCGGGTCGCCGGGATTGCGTGTGTGGGCGTGGGCTCGCGTGGCGATGGCGTCGGAAGACATGGGCGATGGCTCGCCGCATTTTTACCACAGCTTGGTGAGCGCAGCGTCGCCGGTGGTCTTTGGCTGCTTCACGCGCACGCTTCGCTGCGTGACCGGCCTCGCTACCTTCGCCGCGAGACGTGCGGCGCGATGCGCGCGGCGCTCTTCCTTCTCGCCCGTGCCCGCCTGGACGACGGCAAGCGCGCGTGCGGCATCCTTCGCATGGTGCTCGTAGAGCTTTGCGAGCTCGAGTCGCACGGTGGGATCGTCGACGGACGCGGCGAGCGCCTCGAAGTCATGGAGGGCGCGGGCCTTGTCGCCGCGGGCCTTCGAGATTTCGGCGCGGACGCGCACGCCGGCGTTTCCAGCTCCGCGGGCGAGCGCGGTGTCGACTACCGTTTGGGCTCGGTCGTTACA
>JAYVXL010000210.1:0-2228 GCA_043785185.1 Myxococcales bacterium | reverse complement strand
GCCGTTGCAGGTCGACGAGCACGACTGCCCGTCAACGCAGCCCGTGGTGGTGGGGGCAGGAACGTGCGTGACGCCCGCGACGGCACTGCAGCCGTCGGCGGTGCAAGGGTTGCCGTCGTCGATGACGGGAGCCGTGCCGGCTAAGCCAGCGCCGGACACGTTGCAGGTCTTCGGATTGCAAAAATTGCCGCCGTTGCAGTAGGTGCCGACGCCGGCCGTGAAAGCGTTCGTGACCGTGCCGGTCTTGCCGTCGCAGCTATCGTTCGTGCAGGTGTTCCCGTCGTCGATCGTCACGCCGCCGCACGGGTCCATGAGTTCGGTCGTGTTGATTGACGAGCCGATGGATGCGCCTGATCCGCCAGCTTCCAGCACATAGCCGTTTTGCGGCTGCGCGACGGCATGCTGCCAACGCGGGCTCGACATTGCGGCATGCATCGACCACGTCGCGGGGCCCGGATTGAAGACCTCCGCGCTCGCGAGGGGTGCGGAGCTCGAGTCTCGCCCGCCGGCGACGAGGACCGCGCCGCTGGCGAGCGTCACGGCGGTGAACAATTCGCGCGCCGTGCTCATCGACGCGGGAGGAGTGGTCGCCCACGAGCCCAAGCTCGCGTTGTAGAGCGAGACCACGCCGGACACGGTGCCGCCCGACAGCCGCCCGCCCGCGATGAGGACGTCGCCCGTCAAGAGATTCGCGCCGGCGAAGTTGTTCCTGGGGGTGGGCAAGGCGCCTGTGGCCGACCAGGCGCCGGCGCCGCCGGGCGTGAAGAGTTCGCACGCGGACAGACGCGAATCCCCCGCGACGACGAGGACGTTCCCGTTCGGAAGCAGCGATGCGAAGTGGTTCGAGCGTGATGCTGCCATCGAGCTCATCGCGGTGAACGCGGCCCTCGACGGGGAATAGGAGTCCACCCTGTTCGTGCCGCCGCCCGCAACGAGCACGGTGCCATCGGGCATGAGCGTCGCCGATGCCGAGGTGCGGGCGATCGACATCGCGCCGGTCGCCGTGAACGTGCCGCTCGACGGATCGAACAGGTCGGCTGTGGTCGTCACAGTGTTGCCGCCGACGACGAGGATCTTGCCCGTGTTTAGGAGGGTCGCCGCGTGCCCTCCGCGCCCGGCGGTCATGTTCCCAGCTGCGGCCCACACGCCGGTCGAGACGTTGAGCGTCTCCGACGTGTTGCTGTCGAATGCCCTCAGGCCTGCGAAGCCGCCGGCGGCGAGCACGTAGTTTCCCGAGGAGAACGGCGTGAGCGTGAAGCCGTACCTCCCCGTACTCATCGACCCCGGCGTCTTCCAATAAGGGTCCACCAGCGCGGGGAAGGTCACCTCGCTCGGGTCCCACGACATGGTCACCCGGCAGTTCGTCGAGCCCGGCGCCGTCACCACGCGACCCCACGGAGGCGCGGGCGACGAGTCGTAAGCGCACTTCTCGACGGAGACCTTCGCCGCGACGCGCGAACAGTCCGCGCCCTGCACGTGAGGAGGATCGACGCGCAACCGCGGCATGCCCTTCGCGTCCAGAAATTCGAGCGTGCTCCCCACGAGGCGCAGCCCGGCCACGCCCGTGGTGAGGTCGACGTCGTACGAGATTGACGGCGTCGACGGGGCCTCGGGCAGGGCAACGAAGTCCTCGATGCCCGTCGCCGCGAGGCGGCGGAAGAGGTGGGCCCCGGAGCCTACGGCGTCGCGGTGCACGACGTACCCGTTCGCGACCTCCGCGTCGCTCGCGACAGTGCCCGCCAGGGTGATCGCCACGGTCACCTTCGAGGTGGTGTCCGTAAGCTCGACGGCACCCGCAAGCTGCCGCGGTGCCCGCACCCGAGCGGGGAGACGTGCGTGACGGATCGCCGCGTCCGCGATCTGTGGCGCCAAATAGGTCCCCTCCACCGTGAACCCCTTGGCCTCGCTCGGAGCCAAATCACTGCTGCTCGTGGCGCGCGCGCACCGCGTCCGCTCCTTCGCGAGCGCGTCGCGGGCGGCGCTTGACTCGGAGACCTCGGCATCCGCGGAAGCAGCGTCCACGCTCGTGTCGTTACCAGCCGCAAGCTGGGAGGACGCGTGCTCGACCGCCTCGCTCGGGGTCGACTGGTCGCCGCCGCACGCGAGCGCCACGGCGAACATGAGTGCAATGACCGTCCAGATCTTGCGGCTTCGCAGAGTCGTCATGTGAGATCCCCCGTCGGTCGAACCTCACGCTCAGCCGCAAGACGACGCGCGGCTGCGTATCG
>JAYVXL010000209.1:0-2228 GCA_043785185.1 Myxococcales bacterium | reverse complement strand
AGCGATTTCGGCGGCAGAGCTTCACGGATACGTGACGCCGACGGCCCCCACCGCGAGCGACGTGATTTTGCCGGCCGGGCCGTCGTACTGGGGACCGGAGACGGCCCAGAGGGTGACGCCGGGCGCGTGCCGCGTGAGCGGGAACGGTGAGACGAATGGGAACGGGCCGATCGCATTGCCCGGCTGCGGCCAGCTGACGGTGCGCGCCGGTTGTGTGCGATCGTCGCGCACGTCGTGGAGGCCGCCGATGACGGCCGCCGCACGCTCGCTCGCGGCCCACACGCGCGCGGCGCCGATGTTGCCCGCCGCGTCGATGGACGCGATCGATGGGCGCCCGTTGGCCACGCCGACGACGTAGAGCGCCCCCTCCCACGCGTGCACGCCCACGGCGGGAAACGGCGGGTGCTTCACGGTGGCGCCGCGCTCGTCGAAGAGCAGCACGTCGCCCGACTTCAAGGCCCCCGCGACGAGGCCTTCGGTCGACCCTTGCAGATACCCGCTCAGGCTGTACGGCTCCTGCTTGTCGAGCGCGACCGAGCGCGCGAAGAGCGGCGCCGCGAACGCGTCGTAGGCGCGCGCCTCGGTCACGAGGTTTCCCGCGCGCGTGTATTGGAGGAGAACGTACCCCGCCTCGCGCTCGCGGCTCGCGCCGACGCCAATCACCGAGACGGCCGACGCATCGCCCGGGCTGAAGTCGATCGTGTCGGCGAAGATCTGGCGCCGCAGATCGACGCGAACGAGCGTCGGGAGCAGATCGGTCTGCGCCTGCACGAACGCCACCACGGACGTCTGCGATTGCGCGTCGTAGACCCACGGCAGCACGGCCTTGAAGGCGAGGCGCGCGTTGGTGTTCGGCGAGACCTCGAGGACGGTCGTGCACGCGCCGTCCTCGGCGTTCACCTTTACGAGCAGATCGCCCGACCAATACCAGGCCTCCGACGCACCAAAGCCGACCCAGCCGTGGAGGCCGTAGGTGTCGCCGCGCGTGAGATCGCATCCGCTCGACTCGCCGCCGCCGACGCGCGACACCGTGGCCGTCGTCTCGAGAAAATCGATGGCGCCGTTCGCCGTGTAGAAGTTGCCCGACGGATCGGCGACCGGAGGCAGCACGCGCAGCGGCAAATCGCCCTTTACGCGCCCGATCATGCGCACCGTCCCGAACTCACCCGCGCCCGGCGACGTCACACACGCGCCCGCGCACGCGAAGCTTGCGAGGGTCACGAGGAGGTGCGCGAGGGGCCGCCGCAGCATCAAGGGCCGACAGTATACGTCAGCGCGTAGAACGCCGAGCTCGCGCCGTTCGGCATTTTGTACGCGTGCTTGTAGACGATCGGAGTGAAGGAGTAGGCGTTGGCCTTGTACTCGTCCTCGGGCGTCTTCGGATCGTCGCGGATCGGCGGAATCGAGCCGGAGAAGCTCGTGCTCGTGCCGACGTGCACCTCCTCGGCGACGTCGTGGCTCGTCGTGATGTCGCCGCCGACCTGGACGCTCACGAGCATGCCGACGAATGCGTGGAAGTTGTAGTTGGAGCTCGTCTGCGAGGCGGTGGAGTTCGACTGGCTCGTCGACGAGTCGAGCGAGAAGCCGACGTCGACGGTATCGCTCACGCGGAGCGCCTGCGCGCCCGGAAAGACGAGGTCCTGCGCGTCGATCGGCGCCCCGTCGATCCGCGTCGGCTTCGTCGGGTAGCTCGAGACCTTGCCGAGCGTGAAGTTCGAGTGAATCTGGGGAAGCTCGTCGGGGACGAGCGCCGCCATCGCGTTGTAACGACGGAGGCTGAGGACCGTCGTGCGCGGGCCGACGGGCAGGTAGACCATCATGCCGGCTTTGTCGAACGCGGGATCGAGCCTGTGGGTCGGGTCCTCGATCTCATATTCGTACTGGTAGTAGCAGGCGCACGAGATCATGACGGCGCCGGTGTCGTAGCCGTCCTGATCGGGCGCGGCGCGGTAGGTGAACGAGGCGCCCTGCGTAACTGTGTCCGAGAGGCTCTTCGTCGTCGACGTGCCCCACCCGTAGTGGAAGCTGCCGCCGAAGCCGGCGACGCCCGCGTTGACCTGGACGCCGAGCATCGCGCCGTACGACGTCGAGAAGCTCTCGGTGTGCGAGCCGCCGCTCACGGTGCCCGCGCCGAGCGTGGCGGCGCTCGTGCCCGCCGAGTACGTCTTCGAGTACGGCGGCGCGAAGATCGCCGCGATGGGCTGGAGCTTGCCCTCGAGGAGCGTCGG
>JAYVXL010000208.1:0-7464 GCA_043785185.1 Myxococcales bacterium | reverse complement strand
GAGGAGCGCAAGATCCCGACGAACTACGTCGAAGCGGTGTTCCCCGCGCCGACGTGGAAGGACGGGGATCGCGTGGCAGGGCTCGTCGCATTCCAGGGCCTCTCGTGGCGTCTCTGGCAGGAGCTGCGCACCAAGCGCAACCTCACCTACGCGGTGAGCGCGTCCGTGAACGACTCATTCGCTCGCCCGATTGGCGTCCTCTACGTCACGGCGGTCGACCCGGGCACGTCGATGCGCGTCATGCTCGACGAGGTCAAGCGCCTCAAGGACGAGCCGATCGGCGACAAGGAGCTCGCCGGCTTCAAGTCGGTTTATCTGACCGGCTACCTCCAGGGGCACGAGACCCCCGACGGCATCGCCCGCGCGCTCGGCGACGCGTTCCTCTATGGCGGCGACTGGCGCATCGGCCGCGCCTTCCCCGAGCGGCTGCGCGCGGTGACGGCAAAGGACATCCAAGACTTCGCGAAGAAGTACATGGTGCACATGCAATCGGCGGTGGTCGGCGATCCGGCGAAGATCGACGGGAAGCTGTTCACGTCGTTCTGACCGCGGCGGCCGCCGCGCTGCGCAAGCGCCGCGAGATGGTCTAGAGTCCCCTCGCGATGCAGCTCGGCCAGGTCATCAGTGGCAAATACCGGCTGGTGCGCCTCCTCGGCGACGGCGGCATGGGCTCTGTGTACGAGGCTCACCACGAGAGGCTCGGCACGCGCGTCGCGGTGAAGTTCCTGCACCCGCAGCTCGCGCGCCACGCGGGGCTCGTCGAGCGGTTTCTCCAGGAGGCGCGCGTCGCCGCGCAGATCAAGAGCCCCTACGTCGTCCGCGTCACCGACATCGACCAGACGCCGGAGGGCGCGGCGTACATCGTGATGGATCTGCTCGAGGGCGAGCCGCTCTCGTCGGTGCTCGAGCGCGAGAGCAAGCTGCCGGTCCCGACGGCGTGCGAGTACACGCGGCAGATCTTGGAGGCGCTCGAGGCGGCGCACGCGCTCGGTGTCGTGCACCGCGACTTGAAGCCGGAGAACGTGTTCGTCACGATGGCCAGCGGGAGGCCGGCGCTCAAGCTCATCGACTTCGGGATCGCGAAGCTGAAGCAGGTCGGCGCCGGAGCCGGTCCGGCGGCGAAGAACCTGACGGTGGCCGGCGTCCTCATGGGCACCGCCGAGTACATGGCGCCGGAGCAGGCGTTCTCGGCGGACAAAGTCGACGCGCGGAGCGACGTCTACTCCGTCGGCGTGATGCTCTACGAGATGATCGCCGGCGCGCGACCGGTGTCCGGGGAGGACGCGCGCGTCATCGCCGCGAAGGTCGAGAAGGGCGACGTGCGGCCGCTCGTTCACGCCGAGCCGACGGTGCCGCGCGAGATCGCCGGCCTCGCGCACCGCGCGATGGCGGCGCGGCCGGAGCTGCGCTTCGCGAGCGCGGCGGAGATGCGCCTCGCGCTCGAGGGCGCGCTGGCGGGCAAGCGCCCGCCCACCGTGCCGCACGCGCCGCCGGCCGACCTCGCGAGCCTGGCCGCCGGCACCGGCACCGTGATGGGCGCGCCGGCGGAGGCGCTCCTCGGCGCGGGCGTCGGCGCAGGCGCCCGCGCGCACCGCGAGACCGCGATGGGGCGCGCGCACGCGACGCCGGTGGCGAGCCCTGGAGTCCTCGCGCCGCACACGCCGTTGCCGCCCCCCGGTCCGCGCGGCGCCGAACGCTACGACGCGCACGACGACGGGCCGCCGCGGCGCTCGCGGACGGGGCCGATCGTCGGGATCTTGCTGCTCGGCCTGGTCGCGATCGGCGCGATCGTCGTCAGCCAGACCGACGTGCTGAGCCGCCTCGGCCTCGGCGGCGCGAGCCCCGCGCCCGACCCCACGCCCGAACCCGCCACCTCGCCCCCGCCGCCGGCGCCGACGCCGCCGCCTGCGACCACGCCGTCGCCGGCGCCGACCGGCTCGCTCGCGCCGTTCGTCCCGCCGCGCCCGCAGCCGGGCCCGGGGCCGGGACCTGGACCGGGGCCGCGCCCGCACCCGTCGGCGTCGTCGTCGAGCGCGACGCCGGAGACGCCGCCGGTGCCGACGCCGCCGTTCCCATTCCCGTTCCCGAGCGGGCTGCCGCCGTTCCCGATCCCGACGGGCTCGGCGTTCCCGTTCCCGACGACGATCCCGTCCTTCCCAATCCCGATCCCCAACTTCCCGCCGCCCCAGCTGCAGCAGCCCTCCCCGGCGCCGTCGGCGGGGAACTGACGGGCTAGGGCGCCGCGTGCGCGCGCAAAGCTCCGCGCGCGCGGCGAAGTGCTACCTTCGAGGGGCGTGAGGCTCGACGCGCTCAGACCGCTCGTAGAGGCGTGGACAGAGACCGTCCGCGCGCCGAAACGACGAGCCACGGTCGCGCTGTCGATCGTCGTCTTCCTCGGCGCGATGCTGCTCGCGCGCCAGGGCACGGGCGCCACCCGCCTGGTCGCCGCGCTGCTCGTCGTCGTCTTCGCGGCGCTCGTGCAGGCGTACGGGTGGCACGAGCGGCGCGTGCTCGGCGACCCGGGGCGGGCGATCCAGCGGCTCGTCGGCGGCGTCGACCCCGAGCGCGCCGCCCGCGCGCTTCGCGCGCTCACGCTCGAACGCGGCGGCGACGGCACGTCGAAGGAGCTCGCCGCGCTGCACCTCGATCGCACGCTTCGCGCGCTGCCGCACGATCGCGTGGAGGACGGCGCGCGCAGCTTCGGGTTCGGCCTCGGCGTCCTCGCGCTTTGCGCGGCAGGGCTCGGCCTCGCCGCGCTCGCGTACGAGCCGTGGGCGCCGGCCGAAGGCGCGGACGTGCTCTTCGCGCGGGGCGGCGTCGCCCCGGTCGGGATGACCTGGCTCGACGACCTCGACGTGCGCGCGCGTCCCCCGGACTACCTCCACATGGAGGAGCGCGCGCACTCGCCGTACGCGCCGATGGCGCTCCCGTACGGCACGCTCCTCACCGTGCGCGGCGTGCCGACGCATCGCGGCCGGCGGCTCGCGCTCACCGACGGCGCGAGCGAGGTCCCGTTCGTCGACGACGGCGCGGGCCAGGTGGTGGCGCGCTGGCCGCTCGCCGCCACGATGGAGCTGCGCATCGTCGCGCGCTTCGGCGAGGTCGTCATCCCCGAGCCCGTGACGACGACGGTGAAGAGCATCGCGGATCGCGCGCCCGTCGTCACGCTCGAGGACGCGCCGCGCAAGATCCTCCTCGCGGTACGGACCGACAGCGATGACGTGCCCATCCGCTACGAGGCGAGCGACGACCACGGCCTGCGCGAGGTGCACCTCGTCCTGCGCTCGGGCTCGCGAGAGGAGCGCCGCGTCCTCGCGCGCCTCGACGGCGAGACGCGCCGCGATCGGGGCGGTCACGTCCTGCGCATCGCGGACCCGTTCATCAAGAAGAGCCACGCGCCGATCGAGGTGCGCGTCGAGGCAAAGGACAACGATCCGCTCACCGGCCCGAAGTGGGGCGCGAGCCCGGCGATCACCATCGTGCCGCCTGACGTCGGCGAGCCCGAGGCGCAGCGCGTCGAGGCGCTGCGGAAGCTGCGCGACGCGCTCGTCGACTCGCTCGCGTGGCGTATGGGCGCGACCATGCCCAAAGAGACGCTCGCGCTCCGGCGCTTCATCGCCGAAGAGGCCAAGGGCGTCGACGAGAACGGCGAGCTCCTCGACGCGACGCTCACGTCCTCGTACGCGGGCGTCCGCGTGGCCGGGCGCCTGCAGGCGATGTTCCGAGGCAGCATGCGCAAGGTCCGCGAGGCGATGGACAAGGAGGCGAACGGCGCGAGCCGGACGACGCACGCCGCGCTCGTCAAGGCGAGCGAGCGCATCGTGCTGGTGGTCGACGCCGCGCTTCAAGGGCTCGGCCTCGCCGACGCGCGGGCAGCGGCGCTCAAGCTCGCGGACGTCGCCGACGATCTCGTCCTCGGCGCCACGCAGATCCAGCGCCCGCTCGAGGTGGCGCGCGGCGCAGCGCGCGCGGACGCCGCGGTCACCGTCCTCCGCGGCGGCGGCCGAGCGATGACCCGGCTCGGCGCGCTCGGTCGCGACCTCGGCGAGATCGTGGAGGCCGATCTGCTCCGCGTCGCGCGCGGCCGGGGCGCGGAAGACATGCCCCACGCCGAGCTCGCCGCGCGCGATCTCGCGGCGCGCCTCCACCAGCCCGACCCGTCCTTCGCCGCGCGCGGAAAATCAGGCCACGCCGGCGGCGAGTCGGGCGGCGGGCGCGGCATGCCCGGTGACGACGAGGGCGGGTCCGGCGACGCCGAGCAGGCCTTCAACGAGGCGGCGCGCGACATCGACAAGCTCGCGAGCGATCACGCGACCGGCATGGGCGAGACCGAGCGCGCGCTCAGCCAAGCGGCGAGCGAGGACGACGTGAAAGAGCTCTCCGAAGAGGCGAAGAAGCACGCCCAGGCGGTCCGCGACGCCACCAAGGCCATGCCGACGATCGGCGCCGGCAGCGACTCATGGACGAGCAAGGGCGCCGCCGCGCGCGAGCACGCCGAGCAGATGGCGCGCTCGCTCGAGACGGGCAACCCGTCCGACGCGGTGTCGAGCGGCAAGAGCGCGCTCCAGGCGCTCGACGAGGCGCGCCGCACCGCCGCGCGCGAGCGCTGGATGGGCCTCGGCGACCCGGCGGGCGCCGACAAGAAGCTCGACGATGCCAAGAAGAAGCTCGAGCCGGAGGTGAAGTGGGCCGAGCAGGCGCTCGAGAAGCTGCGCAAGAAGGCCGCCGAGCGCGCGGGCAAGGATCTGCAAAAGCACGGCGACGAGGAGGAGCAGATGGCCCAGCGCGGCGCGCAGATCAAAGAGAAGGGCGGGCAGGGGGCCCTGCCGCAGCCGGCGCTCGAGGCGCTCGACGGCGCGGAGAAGGCCGGCCACGAGGCGGCGCGCGCGCTCAGGCAGGGGCAGATCGATCGCGCGCTCGAGATGCAGCGCGAGGCGCAGCGCCAGCTCGAGCAAGCGAAGGAGGCGCTCGGCAAGTCGAGCGAGCAGGACCGCGGCGAGGGCGGCGATCGCGACGCGTTCGACGCGATCGACATTCCCAAGGCCGACCAGCACAAGGGGCCCGAGGAGTTCCGCAGGCGCGTCATCAAGGGGCTCGGGCAGCCGGCGAGCGGGCGTCAGAAGGACGCCGTGCGGCGGTACGCGGAGGGCCTCCTGCGATGAGGCGCGCGAGCACGAGAAGCACCAGAAGCACGAGAAGCGCGGTCGCGGCGCTCGGGCTCGCGGCGCTCGCGGTCGCAGGGCGGTCGCACGCGCGGCCGAGCGTCGGGGCGGACCGCGCCGCGCGCGCCGCGGAGGCGACGTTCGCGCTCGACTACGACGACGCGCGCAAAGAGCTCGCGGGCGCCGATCCCGACAGCGTGCTGCTCGGCATCGAGCGCGCGCGCCTGGCGATTTACGAGGGCGACTGCGACGGCGCCGTCGCCGTCCTCGCGCGCCCCGAGATCGCGAAGACCGAGGAGGCCGGCACGCTCGCCGACATCGCGCGCGGCTGCGCGCGCGCGACCGCGGCCACCGTCGTCGAAGAGGACGAGGCCCACGGCGTCGAGCTTCGCTTCCAGGACGAGAACGATCGCGCGCTCGGGCCGCTCGTCATCGAGACGATCGTCGCCGCGCGCGACGCGCTCACGCGCGATCTCGGCGTCACCTGGCCGAAGCCCACGCGCATGACGATCGTGCGCGATTTGATGAGCCTGTCGGCGATGACCGGCCTGCCGTACGAGGCGGCGACCACCACCGGCACCGTCGCGGTCGCCAAGTGGGGCCGCGTCACCCTGCTGTCGCCGCGCGCGAGCCTGCACGGCTACGCGTGGCGGGACACGATCGCCCACGAGCTCACGCACCTCGCGGTCACGCGCGCGACCGCGGATCGCGCGCCGCTGTGGCTGCAGGAGGGCATGGCGAAGCGCGAAGAGGTGCGCTGGCGGGCGCCGGGCCCGTTCGACGACCGGCCGCCGGTCGACGCGATCGTCGTCCGCGGCATCGAGATGAAGATGGACTTGCCGCTCGACAAGCTCGGCCCGTCGATCGCGATGCTGCCGAGCGCCGACGCGGCCATGGTCGCGTTCGCGGAGGTGACCAGCTTCGTCCGCTTCGTCGCGCAGACGTCCAAGCCGGAGGCGATGCCCAAGCTCCTCGCCGAGCTGCGCAAGCGCCGCCCCGTCGACGAGGCGCTCGTCGCCGCCACCCAGGCGGACCTGAAGGCGTGGGACGTGCTGTGGCGCGCGAGCCTCGGGGCGACGAAGAAGGACATGAGCGTCCTCGACCTCATGGGCCTCGGCAACGCCCCGGCCAGCACCCGCGAAACGCACGAGCGCATGCGCCTGGCCGAGCTCCTCTACGGCCGTGAGCACCCGGAGCAGGCGCTCGCCCAGCTCGCGCAGATCAGCGGCAAGGACTTCGGCCCGGACCCGAGCGTCCGCCACATGAAGGCGCGCGTCCTCGAGGCGCTGGGCCGTCAGAAAGAGGGCGAGCCGCTCGTCGCCGACCCGAAGGACGTGTCCGCCTCGTTCTCGGGGTGGTGGGCGATCCGCGGACGCTGGGCGCGCGCGCGGGAGGACTTCGCGGTCGCCGACCCTGCCTTCGTCGAGGCCGTGGGGTCGAACCCGTTCGACCCGGAGGCGGTCTGCGAGACGCTCGACCCCGTCAAAGCCCCGGAAAATCCGGCTGCACGCGCATTGTGCGACGCGGCGCGAAAGATGGGAGAGCCCCCCCTCGGCCGCGACTGACGCGGAAGCGCCTCCGGCCGCGAACGACGCGTTGACCCCGTTGTCCGGCGGGCGATAGCATCACCCAGCATGGTGTAGTCCGAAATGGGCGCACCGAAATCCCTTATGAGCGCACTCACGTACGCCACCGCCCAGCTCCTCCGCGTTTTGCCGCGCCAGAGCATCGGGCGGGCGATCGGCCGCTTGGCGGACCACGCCTGGAGCCCCACCGTCGGGCGTGCGGTCGTCGGGCTGTACTCCAAGGCCTACGACGTGCGGGTCGACGAGTGCGCGCGCCGCGAGGGGTGGGAGAGCTTCGACGACTTCTTCACGCGCGATCTCGTGGAGGGCGTGCGGCCGATGGACGCCGATCCGCGCGTGGTCGTGAGCCCCGCCGACGGGCGCGTCGAGTCGATGGGGCGCGTCGACGGGCGCCGCTTCAAGGTCAAGCGCGCGGACTACGCGGTGGAGGAGCTCATCGGCGACGCGAAGGACGCCGCGCGCTACGAGGGCGGCGGCGGCTGCGTCGTCTACCTGTCCCCGCGCGACTACCACCGGGTGCATTCGCCGGTGAGCGGTCACATCACGCTCGTGCGGTCTTTGCCGGGCGACTACTTTCCCGTCAACGCGATCGGCATGCGCCACGTGAAGAACCTCTTCGCCCGCAATCGCCGCGTCGCCATCGTCATCGACACGCCGGACATGGGCCGCGTGACGGTGGTGATGGTGGTCGCGATGATCGTCGGGCGCATCACGCT
>JAYVXL010000207.1:0-2230 GCA_043785185.1 Myxococcales bacterium | reverse complement strand
CCGGCGACGCGAACGGCGTCGCGCCGTCGCCCGACGGAGGGCCCGACGCCGACCTCGACGCCTCCACGCTGCCGCCGGTCGACGCGCCGTGGGATCACGTCCGCGTCCCTTACGACGGCGCCGCGCCGCCGCCCGGTCCTTTCTCGCCCGTGACCGCGGAGACGACGAGCTTCCGCGCCGACACGGAGAGCCTCCTCTTCGCGGCCGGCGAGATGCAGATCAGCGGCGAGCCGTTCGCGCAGCGCTTCGCCGGGCGCAACCTCGGCAGCTACGACCGCACCCGCCTGCCGACGGACCAGTACCTCGTGTCCGCCGGCGGTGAGGAGCCCGAGGCCTATAGCGATTTGTTCGGCTTCAGCACCGCGGTCGAGTCGTACGAGTACTCGAAGTACCACATGAACATGATCTCGCAGGAGCTGGGCGCGGGCCTGTCTCTCGCGAACGGCCCCGTCGTCCTCGCGAACGAGACCGGCGCGCTGCCGCTCGACAAGCTCCGCAGCCTCTCGCAGCGCCTGCTGTCGACCGCCGGCTCGGACGTCGCCGGCTATGCGCAGCTCCCTGCGCCGGCGAACAACCCGCAGAACTACCTCGGCTTCGCCGGGCTGTGGCCGGCCTTTGCGCCGTTCAAGAGCTTCGACACCGCGCTCACCCCCCACGTCGAGGTCGTGCGCTCGTGCACGTTCGCCGGCGGCTACGGCGGCATCCCGACCATCGGTCAGGTCACGCCCGAGTTCGAGTGCGCGTACAACTCGCTTCATCTCGGGAAGACGAGCGGCGCCGACCCGGCCGCCGACCTCGCGTACCGCGCGACCGCGGTCGACAGCGTGCTCGTCCCCGCCGTCCTCGGCTTCACGACGTGGAAGCAAGCGCTTTGGGGCATCGACTTCACGAGCCGCGTGCACGACGCGGGGAGCAACCCCGTGACCGCCATCGCCCCCGGCGACGCCGCGCGCGTCGGCCTCCCGGGCAACACGGTCGTCGCGACCGATCCCCCTGGCGCCGCGGTCGGCACCTTCATCGGCTCGTCGCCGCTCGAGGGCATGTGGGGACTGTTGATGCTGAGCGAGATGGACAACTCCGCGGCGCTCGCGCTCACGAAGCTCACGACCACGGACGGCGCGACGCTCGGCGGCTTCGCCACGCGCGCTGACGCCGTCGCGTACGACTACACCTCGCCGCTCCGGTGGTTCCCCGCGGCGGTCAAGGTGACGGAGAACCTCGCGGTCCCCTACCCGGCCGTCACGGGCTACGCGATCGTCGACGCGACGAGCCGCTCGGTGGATCTCTCCGCGCTCCTCCTCGGCAACGCGATGCACTTCGGCATGACCGACGCGCGCAACGCCGCGCTCGGCGGCTCGCTCGGTCTGTCGCTCACGTTCGACGGCAACCCGTTCCCGGCCGACGACGGGCTCGCCGGCGGCGAGGACACGGCGCACGATCGCGCGCTCGGCGTCCTGCGCGTGGCGTTCGTGAACCTCGATCGGATGCATTTCGATCCCACCCTCGGCGTGCTCGTCGACACGGCCAAGGTGACCAGCGGCGTCGTGCAGCGCGGACCCTTGGTGACGACGACGTCGCTCGCCCACGCGCTCATCGGCCTGCGGCAGGCGCTCCTCGCGCTCAACGCGGCGATCACGCAGTACGGCGCGGCCGATCCCGATCCCACGATCGACGCGCAGGGCATCCTCAACCCGATCGCGATCCACCCGACGGCGCCCGGCGCGAAGACCACGTTCAGCCCGCGCATACGTCAGGTGTTCGAGAGCAGCGCGCGCTTCGTGCGCGACGTGCTCACGAAGCCGGACGGCTCGGTCGTCAACGGCGCGACGCTCGCCGGGGCGCAGGTGACGCCCGACGCCTCCGCGGCCCTCGTCGAGTCGCAGAGCGCCGCCGTGCGCGCGCTCACCGAAGCGTTCCTCGTGACCGGCGACGAGTCGTACCGCGTGCGCGCGCGCGCCGTCGCGACGCGCCTGCTCGGCGGGGACTTCTACAGCGCGCCGGCGCGCCTCTTCCGCGGCGTCGCCGGGGGCAAGGACGAGGTCCACATGACGCCCGAGCGCTTCGCGTTCTTGCAGAGCGCGCTCCGCGAGACGCACAAGGTCCTGCACGTGCCGGGCGACGCGTCGCTCGATCGCGCCTCGCTCGAGGAGCGAATCGCGCGGGCGAACAAGCTGTTCTTGAACGGTTGGGACGATCGGAACGGCGATCGAAAGGTCGACCTCGCGACCGA
>JAYVXL010000206.1:0-7497 GCA_043785185.1 Myxococcales bacterium | reverse complement strand
CCGCCGATCGCGCGGGCCCGCGCGCTCACGCTCCGCGCGACGCTTCGCGTCCTCGGCGGACAGCATGGCGCGGCCCTGCCCGATCTGGACGAGTCCGCTTCCCTCGCGGCGGCGCACGGCGCGCGGGCGCTCGTCGTGAAGGCCGGGGTGGCGCGCGCGGCATGGTGGGACGCGCAAGGGCGATTCGACGACGCGGCGCGCGTCGCAGCCGCGGCGGTCCTGGCCGCGCGGGACGTCGGAGAGGACCGCCTCCTCGCCGAGGCCCTCGATCAGCAGAGCGCCGTCCACAACCACCGCTCGCAGCTGGGCGACGCGTGCGCGGCCAGCGAGGAGTCGCTCGCGCTCGCGGAGAGAGCCGGCGCGCGCGACCTCGTCGGCATCGCGTGCGGCTCGCTCGGAAAGCACGCGGTCCATCAACGCCGGCTGGGCGACGCCGTCGGCTACTACACGCGCGCCCTCCAAATCGCGCGGGAGCAGGGCGACCGCTTCGCCGAGGCGCGCCACTCGAACAACCTCGCGATCATCTACCACGAGGAGCGTCGCCACGCGCTCGCGCGCGAGCACTACGAGCGCGCGCTGCGGCTGATGCGCGAGCTCGGTCGACCGGCGTTCTCGGCGATCGCGATGGGCAACCTCGGCATCCTCGAGGAGGAGCACGATCTCGGCGCCGCGCGCGCGCGCTTCGCCGAGGCGCAGCGGATCCTCGAAGAGGTCTCCGACCCGCGCTTGCTCGGCTGGTGCGCGGGCTGGCTCGCCGCCATCGACGCCGAGCTGGGCGACGTGGACGCCGCCCGCGCAGGCTTCGCGCGCGCGCGCGCGCTGCTCGAGCCGCTCGGCGAGCGCGCGATCTTCGGCGTCGTCACCGTCCTCGAAGCGCACATGGACATCGCGCGCGGCGAGCCCGATGCGGCGTTCGCGCGGCTCGAAGCCGCGGGCGGCACTAGCGGCGGCACCGCGCTCGCCGAAGAGTCCGAGGACGTGCGCTTCGCGATGCGCTCGGTGGAGCGCCGCCTCGTTTGAGGCGGCTCATTCGCTCGCGCGGAGCTCCACGCGCGCGCGCGGCGCGAGCATGTCCCCGTCGCCCGCGGTGACGAGCAGCTCGCGGAGCCCCAGCTCCCGGAGCGCGCGGATCGCCGTGTAGATGCGCGCGGTCCCCGCCTTGTGCAAAATGCGCTCGCCGGGCCACGCCGCGGCGAGCATCTCGCCGAGCGACAGCGGCTCGCCCGGCGCGCCGAGCCGCTTCTCCACGAGCGCCCAGAAGAGCTGGCGCATCGCGCGGCGGCGCACGAGGTCCACGGTTTCGCCCCCGTCGATGCGAAACCACAAGCCGAGCGGCGCGACGGTGACCACGCACGCGCGCTCGCCGTCTTCCGCGGAGGCGAGGCGCGGTCCCGCGAGCTCGAGCGCGCTGCGGAGGAGGCGGGCCGCGAGCCGCGCGTCCCGCGCCGGCGAGGATCATCGTGCCCGTCATCGTCGCGAACGTCGTCATCGTGGTCATGGTGGAATTCCTAGCGTGAGGGTTGGTTCACTTCTTTCGCTGCAGCACTCCGGCGCTCCGTCGTGCTCGCCTCGTTCGACGAACAACTTGGGTCGCCCTTCGACGTTCGCTGCTGAAGCGATCTGAAACGTTCGAGGCCGGCGGCGCGCCCGCGATCGCGGCGCGAGCGCGACCAAAAATGGCGATAGAATGGGCACTTGTGCGACGTCGCGCAGTCCCCTGGCCAAGTTTCAGAATCTTTCAGGGGCCGCGGGCGCATGAGGCGGTCAGAATGATCGTCGAACGACGCGAACTCGGCCCGCTCCTGCGAGGCCAGCAAAGGGAGACGATGACGATGATGAAGCGAACGGGGACCTCGGTCTGGGCTGTGGCTTTCGTCTCCGCGATGGCGCTCGCGTGCAGCTCCACGACGTCGTCGGGCGGCTCGAGCGGCGGGCCGGGCGCGGGCGGCGGCGACGGCGGGCTCTTCGGGGGCCGCAGCGCCGACGGCGGCGCGGGCGCGGGCGAGATCGTCAATATCGCCGAGGTCGAGCCGAACGATGGGCCGGGCATCGCCGGCGCGCAGGACGTCGGCGCGTTCACGACCAACAAGACGCTGATCATCACCGGCGCGCTCGCGTCGGGTGGCTTCGACGGCACGAAGTACACCGGCGACTGGGACCTCTTCACGTTCGACGTGCAGAAGGCCGGCGCGCTCGACGTCCGGGTCGAGTGGACCGCCACGGCCGCGGTCGACGTCGGCCTCTACGACGCGAACCTGGCGCAGACCGGCGGCGACGGCACGACCGCGAAGCCCAAGAACGTGAAGGTCGCCACGGCGAACGGGAGAATGGTCGTCGCGCTCTTCTCGAAGGACAACCCGACGCCGTACACGCTGACGGTCGCGTACGTCCAAGCGGGCGGCGGCGGCGGCGGCGGCGGCGGCGGCGGCACCTGCCCCACGACGCCTATCCTCCCCGCCAACCACACCGGCGGCTGCAACATCGACGTCGTCAACCCCGTGTGCGAAGTGGCCGACCTTCGCAACGGCGCCTCGTACGAGCTCGATTGGACGACGCACCAGAGCTTCTGCGAAGGCCCGCACAAGATCCAGATCAGCGGCGACCCGCCGAGCAACGCCAACTCGGTCTTCTTCTCGATCTCGTCGACGTACTCGGGCAATGACGCGAGCATGACGCGCAACATCGGCGGCTTCATGAAGATCACCGCGAAGGATCTCGCGCCGATCACGTCGACGAGCGGCGTCTACTACTGGGGCGTCGCCGGCTTCTACGGCTCGTCGAGCGAGGCGCGCGCGTTCACGGTGCAGAAGTAGGACGTGCGCCGCGCCACGTCAGTGGACGTGAATCGGCACGCTGACCCAGCTCGCGCCGCCGCGGTTGTCGTGGACAGCGATCCATAGCGTGCCGTCGCCAACCTCGTTCGGCGCCTGGTACTTCACCTCGGAGCCAGACACGAGCCCCTGCGCCGGGTCGTAGAGGAGGCGCGCGTCGGACGCGAGCTGCCCGATGCTCGAGAAGTAGGCCGCCCAGATTTGCTCGTGCCGCACGTTGCCGTTCGGATCCTTGTCGCTGGGGTTCACCTCCCAGCTGTCGGGCGTGACGGTGACGTCGAGCTTCAACTCCGGGCAGTCGCGCCGCTTGGGCGTCGCGCAGTGGTCCATGTCGATGCCATGCGTCAGGTCGACGGGGTTCCCCTCGAACGACACGTGGTCGATGACCGGGTTGGCGTTCGCGCGCGTGTCGTACGCGTACACGCGCGTGAAGCCGATGACGTACTGCGACGGATCGAGCTTGTTCTCGTTCTCGTCGAAGCACGCGAGCGGCACCTGCTGCGGCCCGGTGCTGGGATCGGAGGCGACGATCTCGAGGTGCCCCGCGCAGGCGACGTTGAACAGGATCGCGACGCCGTACGGCGTGTCGATTCCTTCCACGTGCGGGTGCGACGTGACCGCGTCCGCCGGCATCGTGATGTCGTAGGTCGGCCCCGTCTTCAGGAAGGGCGTGAGGTCGACGCCGGGCCGGAGGAGACGCAGCGCCGCGCTCGCCCCGCCGCCGCCGCCGTCCGATCCCGCGGCCGCGCCGGCGTCGGCGGCGCCTGAAGCGGGCGGCGCGAAGCAGGCGTAGTAGGCGTCCTTCGCCGGGTTCTCGCAGACGAACGGCAGCCAGTAGAGCTTCATCGGCCGCGTCTGGTCGGCGCGCCCGTCGACCGCGAGCACCTCGAGGTGCACGGCCTCCCCCGGTTTGGCGTACGGCTTGTCCGCGCGCGACGCCAGGATGCGCACGCTCGCGAGCTTGCTCTGCGGTTCGAAGTCCGCCGGCCCGCACGACGCGGCGACGCTGACGAGCGGAGGCGCGAGAAGCGCGAGGAGCGCGAAGAGGTGGGTCCGGCGCATCAGAGCTCTCCCCGGACGCCGAGGCTCGGCAGGATCGGCAGCCCCTGCGCGAACGTCGAGCGCGTGAAGTCATAGTTGTAGCTGACGCCCTCGACGTTGCCCTGATTGTAGGCGTTCTGCACGTCGAGGTACGCCGACAGTCGCCAGGACTTGAACTGCCAGGTCTTGTCGACGCGGATGTCGAGTTGGTGAAACACGGGAAGGCGCGCGCCCAAGACCGGGTACTGTTGCAGCGGCAGGTTCGCGCCGGCGTTCTCGTCGTAGAAGCCGTACGTGTTCGGCGTGGTGAGGCTGCCGGAGACGAGGCGAAAGCGGCCACCGATCTCCCAGCCGCGACCGAGGCGGTAGCTGCCGAGCACGGTCAGGATGTGCGTCTGGTCGAAGCGCGCGAGGCGCTCGGGCTCGCCGGGCGAGTCGCGGCGGACGCTTCGCGACAGCGTGTACGCGAGCCAGCCGAAGAAGCGATCGTCGGGCTTGTAGCGGAGGAGCGTCTCCATGCCGAACGCGCGGCCGGTGGCGATGTTGCCGGCGCCGGCCGTCACGAGGTGATCGAGCTGTTTGTAGAAGCCCTCCACGCCGAGCTCGATGTTGCGCGTCACCTCGCGCTCGACGCCGAGCCCGTAGTGCAGAGCGCGGTTCGACACGAGGCCCATCTTGCCGAAGACGCGGTTGGTCTCCTGCGGCTGCGGCGGCTGCGCGAAGACGCCGATGCCGCCCTTCAAGGTCGTGCGCGGAGCGGTCGTCACGTCCTGCCGCGCGCTCACGCGCGGGGAGACGTCCCACGCGCGCGTGTCCTTGGCGTAGTCGACGCGGAGTCCGGGGACGATGCGACCGCCCTTCCACGGCACGACCTCGAGCTCGCCGTACATGCCCGGGCGGTAGATCGCGTCGGTGTCGCCGACGTTGAGCGGCGGCCGCGAGAGGAGCGGGCCCGACGGCGGCTCGCCGGGCCGCGGCGGCGGCGGAAGGCGCACGTCCACGCGGTACGGCGCGTAGAGCAGATCGAGCCCGGTGTTGAGGACGATGCCGCGGCCGATCTTGTTCGAGAGCTCGACGCGCGACGAGATCACCTCGGTCGTGAGCTTGAAGAAGTTGTCGCCGACGGTGAAGTCGATGATGTCCTGCCCGACGGCGCCCATCATCTTGAGCTCGACGTCGTCCGACAGCTTGTTGCGGTAGCGCGCCTGGGTGCGCCAGAAGCCGGTGTGCGCCGAGAGGCCGCCGGCGAGGCTCGGCTCCGACGCGTTCACGCTCTTGATGAGGATGTCGAGGCGATCGTCGGAGCCGAAGAAGAAGAGCCGAAAATTCTGGGTCTTCGAGAAGTCCTTCTCGAGCATCGCTTGGTAGTCGTAGTAGACGGGCGCGGTCGAGACGCCGGCGCCGGACGCCGTGAGGACGGGCTTGAGCCACACGTCGACGTACGAGCGACGCCCGGCGACGAGGAAGTTCCAGCCGGTGTTCCAGAGCGGGCCCTCGGCCAGGAGGCGCGCGTCGATGAGGTCGACCTGCGCGAGGCCGTGGACCTTGCCGTCCTTCTTGGGGTCGCGGACGCCGACGTCGACGATGCCGCCCATCCCTCGGCCGTACTGCGCGCTGAAGTTGCCAGGGTAGAAGTCGATCTTCTCGAGCACCTCCGTCGGGAGCACCGAGGACAGTCCGCCGAAGTGGTAGACGAGCGGGATCAGCGCGCCGTCGACGAACACTTGCGTGTCTTGCGGCGCCGAGCCGCGCACGAGCAAAAGGCCGATGATCCCGGGCGGACGCGCGACGCCGGGGAGGTTCTGCAAGCTGCGCAGCGCGTCGCCGCTCGTGCCGGGGATGCGGTTCATCTCGCGCTGGTCGAGCGTGCGCTTGGTCACCTCGCGCGGCGGCTTCTCGCCCTTCACGGTGACCTCCTCGGTCGGCGCATCCTGGACGCCGGGCACGGGCGCGGCGCCGGCGCGCTTGCTGTCGATGCGCATGTCGCGCTCCGTGCCGGGCTCGATGTCCTCGTCGTACTCCTGCGGCTCGTGGCCCACGGCGGAGACGCGCAAGTTGTACTTGCCGGCCTCGATGTCCTCGAGACGGAACGCGCCGTCCTTGCCCGTCGTCACGCTCCGCTCGGCGCCGCCCGCCGCGCGGAGCGTCACGGTCGCCTCCGCGAGCGGGCGCGTGCGCGTCGTGCCGTCGAACACCTTGCCAACGATGCGCGACCTCGGCGGCGCGAACTCGTAGACGTGGCGGACCTTCGCGGCGACCGGCACGCCGCCGCGCTGCGCCGGCGCGAAGACGAGACGCTTCGCCGCCTCGACGGCGGCGCGATCGAACGGCTCGAAGCCCGAGCCCTTCTCGACGTCGGCGCGCGTCACCTTGCCGGTCGGGTCCACGACGAGAATCAGCCGCACTTGGACGGTCTCGCGCGGCGCGGTCGCGACCATCTCCGCCGGGTACGCGGCGCCATCGTCCTTCGTCACGACCGGCGGCGTTGCTTGAGGAGGCGGCGGAGGCGGGGGCGGCGGCGCGTTCGGGTCTTCCTTCGGCGCGACGAGCACCGCGCCCGACGCGCCACGCGGCACGCTCACGCTGCCGGCGCTGGGATCGTCCTTGGGCGGGTCTTTCGGCGTGTCCTGTGCGTACGTGCGCGGCGCGGCTCCTAGGACGGCGACGGCGAGCGCCAGCGCACCTCCCCATGAGAGGACGGGGCGTCGGCGCGGCGCCACGGGCATGCGCCGCAGTTAACTCGCCCGCGCGTCATTCCTCAACCTGGTTTTGGGCGGGGGTACGCGATAGAAGCGGCTTCGATGTCGGCGCCGTCGTATGCGTTTCGCCTGAAGGCCATCCTGGCCCGCGTCGTCGCGCTCGCCGCGTACGTGGACCGGCCTGCCTATGTTCTATGGGCCGCCGCGTGGACGCTCGCGAACGCACGCGCGTTTTACGGCTCGATGATGATGCAGACGGGCGGCGAGTGGAGCGCGCCGCTCGACGACGTCTTCATCCACTTCGACTACGCCCGGGCGACGGCGGAAGGTCATCCGTTCGAGTGGGTCGCCGGCAACGGCTACTCGTCGGGCAACACGAGCCTCACCTACCCGTTCGCGCTCGCCGCGGGCTACCTCGCGGGCTTCCGCGACCTGCACGTGATGCTGTGGGCCGCGATCGTCGCGGCGGCGTGCTGCTTCGGCCTGCTCCTCGCGGTGCGCCCGCTCTTCACGACGCGCGCCGCGAGCTGGCTCGCGCCGCCCGCGTTCTTCTGGCTCGGCGCGCTCGATTGGTCGCTCTGGAGCGGCATGGAGGTCGCGTTCTTCCTGGGGACGTGGGCGATCGCGCTCGCCGCGTGGCGGCGCCTCGAGGACGCGCACGTCACCGAGATCGCGCAGAGAGGACGCTGGCTCGGCATGGCCGGCGCGCTCCTCGTCGTGACGCGGCCCGAAGCCGGCACGACGATCGCGGCGTTCGGGCTCGTCGCCGCGTGGAGCGTGCGCGCGCGCGCAGGTCGCCGGGCCGCGGTGTGGACGCTCGTGCGCGTGGCCACGCCGCCGGGGCTCGTCCTCGCGGCGCAGACGCTCGCGAACCGCGCGCTCACCGGCGAGTGGTCGGCCAACGGCGCGCTCGTGAAGCTCGCCGC
>JAYVXL010000205.1:0-7499 GCA_043785185.1 Myxococcales bacterium | reverse complement strand
CCCCCCGTGGAGGCGAAGAGCACCTTCGTGACGAGCGCGCCGGTCTCGATCGTGAGCGGGAAGCCGGCGGCGACGGTCGCGAGGAGGTTCTCGCGCGTGCCGTTGCGCGCGCCGTTCGCCGTCGCGAGCGGGAGGCGGTAGAGGCCGTCGGCCTCGCCGCCGCGCAGCGCCTCGTTGAGATCCTGGCCGTACGCCGTGGCGACGTTCGCGCCGGCGCCGAGGAAATCCGGCGTGCCAGCGTCGCCGCCGAGCGAGCCCCGATAGGTCTGCGCGGCCGCCGCGAGGAGGCCGGTCACCTTGCGATCGCCGGCGGCGAGCGCGGGATCGGCGAGCTCGACGCCGAGCCACTCGCGGACGCGATCGTAGTAGCCTTCCATCGCCGCCGCGCGGTACGAGCGATCGCCGGTGAGCGCGGCGAGGCGGTCCCAGTCGGCGCGCGACGGGAGCACCGTCACCATCGCGTTCACCGCCGTCGACCCGCCGAGCGCGCTGCCGCGCGGGTAGAGGACGCCGTCGGGCGTGACCTTCGAGTCGGCCGCGTCCACCGCCGGGTCGGCGTGGTGCTTCACGAAGTACCACCACGCCATCGCCGGGTCCTCGGTCGACAGCGCATGCATCGCGGGGACCTGGTACTTCGGGCGATCGCCGACGTCCTGCCCCGCCTCGAGGAGGAGGACGCGCTTGCCGGCGCGGGCGAGGCGCGCCGCGAGCGTTCCGCCGCCCGCGCCCGAGCCGACGACGATGATCTCGTAGCCCGTGGGGGCGGGAGCCGGCGCGGAGCCGTGGTGGCAGGACGCGGCCCCCGCGAGCGCGACGACGCCCGCGGCGCAAAGGCCTGCGAGGCGCGCGCGGTGTGAGGGGTGTCCCGACATCGAGCAGGGGTGTAGCGCGCCGCGCCGGGCGCGCTCGGAGGCCCGGCGCGAACGGGCGTTTCCAAAATGAGAGGTAACGCCTTTCCGAATTGCGGCTAGTCCAACCGCCGTGAATTCCCCGCGAATGACGAGGCGAGGCGCCGTACAGGCGCTCTTCGGGCTGGGCCTCCTCGGCGCCGGCTGCCGCGCGGGCGTCGCCAAGGACGAGCCCTTCCCCGCCGCCTCTCTGCCGGGCGAGACCGGCAGCGGACCGGCCGCGGGGCACGCCTACTCCGACAACCTCGACGCGCTCGCAGACGTTCTCCTGCCGGCGGAGCGCGACGCGAGCGGGAAGGTCACCTCCGTCGGCGCGCGCGAGGCCGGCGTTCACGAGGTCCTCGGGACCGCGAGCTTCGTGCCGCTCGCCCAAGCGCAAGGCCTGTTGCCCGCGTTCGGCGACGCGGTGACGGCGCGCTTGTCGGATCTGAACGGCCCCTTCCGCGACGCGACGAACGCGGCGCTCGATCTCCTCGCCCTCGCGCAGCGGCCGCTCACGGCGTTTCGCGATCTGCCGCGCGCTCTGCAAGAGGCGGCGGTGGACCAGGCGTTCGCCGATCCGGCGATGCGCCCCGCGATGCTCGTCGTGCGCGCGGCGTGCCTCACGGCGTACCTCGGCGCCGTCGTGAACGACGCGGGCCTGCGCGACGTGGGCTTTCCGCCGTTCGAGAGCTTCGCCGACGGGCGCGCCGTGAGCGGCTACCCGCGCACGAAGAGCGGCCGCCTCGTCGACGCCTCGACCGAGAGCCTCGCGCAGCTCGACGCCGCCGGCGAGCTCGACGACTACACGTACAACCGCGCGCCCGCCCCGACGCCGGGCGACGACCTGTCGACCGTGCTCGACGCGAGCGGAGATCTCCTCTGATGGCCTACCGCGACGTCGTCATCATCGGCTCGGGCTTCGGCGGCTCGGTCATGGCCGCGCGACTCGGCGCCGCGGCGCGCGACGCCGGCGGCCGCGCGAAGGTGCTCGTCCTCGAGAAGGGCGAGGACCACACGGGCGCCTTCGACGCGCGCTCGAAGGGCGAGGCGCTCAACGCCCAGGGAAACCGCTTCCGCCACTCGCTGGCGCCGGCGGTGAGCGGCAAGGTCGCGCAGCTCTTCACCGACACGTCGGGGGCGTTTCGGCCGGGCACTCCGTCGATGAACGTCATCGCGGGGCTCGGGGTCGGCGGCGGCTCCAACACGTACGACGGCGTGAGCCTCCGCGCGCCGACCGAGGCGTTCGACCAGCGCCGCGACGGGCGGCGCCTGTGGCCCGCGCTCTACTCGCGCGCTCTACTCGCGCCGTACTACGCAAAGGCCGAGGCGATGCTCCGCGTGCATCGCCTCGAGTGGACCGACGCGAAGGTGCCGCACTGGCAGCTCGCGACCAAGCGCGATTTCGTCTTCGCCGACGGCTGCCGCAAGATCGGCGCGACGGCCGCGCCGCTCAAGCTCGCCGACGACGCCGACGCCAACGAGGGCTGGTGGAACCAGGGCCAGCGCTTCAGCGGCCGCCAGAACCTGTCGAAGAACTACCTCGCCGACGCGCGCGCCGCCGGCGTCGAGCTGTGGAGCGGCTGCGACGTCGACCAGATTCTACCGACGAAGGACGGCTACGTCGTCTCGGGGAGCGATCTGCGCGGCGCCGCGCGTGAGCGCTTCGAGATCGAGTGCAAGGTCGTCGTCGTCGCCGCCGGCGCCGTCGGCTCGTCGGGGCTGCTCCTGCGATCGAAGGCCGCCTTCGAGGCGCGTCGCGCGCTCGACCCGTCGAACATGCTCGGCAAGCAGGTCTCCGGCAACGGCGACTACGGCGTCACCGGCGTCGTCGGCAAAGACTACGAGTACAAAGTCGAGGGCCACAAGGGTAAGCCCATGTCGAGCTTCTGCCCGAGCTTCTGGAAGCAGCATCAGTTCATCCTCATTCCGTTCTACGCCGCGCCGCTCTACTTGAGCCTCGGGCAACCCTCGACGTTGCTGCGCCCGAAGGACCCGCGCGCGCTCGGCCGCGCCAGCGCCGCGCCCGCGCAGGGCGAGCGCGACTGGGGCCTCGCGTACAAAGAGACGCTGAAGACCTTCGGCCCGCGCATGCTGACGATGGGCTGCCTCGCCCTCGACGCGTGCGAGGGCGAGGTGCGCCTCGGCCCCGGCGGCGTCGGCTACGAGGTCGCGTGGCCCGAGACGATGCCCGCCACCGAGCGTCGCTGGTCGGCCGCGGTGGACACGATGCGCCGCATCTACGAGGCGCTCGGCGGCGAAATGTACCTCGACGGGTACCGCAAGGACGGCACCGTCAACACCGCGCACCCGCTCGGCGGGTGCCGCATGGCCGAGGCGAGCGCGCCGGGCGACGGGGTCGTCGACCCGAACGGCGAGGTGTTCGGCAACCCGAACCTCTTCGTCGTCGACGCGGCGATCGTCCCGTCGGCGCTCGGCACGAACCCCTCGCTCACGATCGCCGCCGTCGCGGAGTCGATCGCCGACCGCCTCGTCCGCGGGACCGGCACGCGCAGCCTCGCCGATCGCCTCGCTTGAGCGCGCGCGCGCCCCTCGATGCGTGAACGGACGGACATACCCGTTTCGTGACCGCGCGTTCTCATGCGAGAAAAATCGGTACTCTCGCGCGCGATCTCGTCAAAATTCGGCGCGGCTCCGTCCACGGACGGTTCGATGCGCCTGCTCGCCTTCGCCCTCCCCGTCCTCGGCCTCGCCGCGACCTTTGCGTGCAGCGGCGCCTCCTCCTCCGGCTCCTCGGGCTCTTCGGGCGTCGCCGCCGCGCCCGACGGCGGCGACGGGGGCAGGGCGGGCGACGTCATCGCGTTCGATCTCTCCGCGAGCATCGGCGCCGGCCAGGAGTCGCACGTCTGCCAGCTCGTCCAGATGCCTGCGGCGGCGCCGGGTGAGCGCGAGCTCTTCGTGAGCGGCGGCGACTACACGACGACGCCCGGCACGCACCACTTCCTCCTCTTTCGCACGGCGCCCGTTGTCCCTGCGCTGCCGCTCGGGCAGCCGCTCGACTGCTTCGAGGGCCAGGGCGTCATGCGCTTCGAGCGCGGCTTCGTCACCGGCGGGCAGCAGCGCGCAGAGAGCGCCGACTTCCCGGACGGCGCCGCGCTCGCGTTCAAGGGCGGCGATCTCCTCCTCTTCCAGGGGCACTTCGTCAACGCCGGCGCGGCAAAGGCCGACGCCCGCGTCCACGTGGAGCTTCGCCGCGCGAGAGCGGCCGACGTCCGCCACCGGGTGGGAACGTTCCGCTTCTACGACCCGTACATTCATGTCCCCGCGCACGGGAAAGGCACCGCGCAGATGCGCTGTCCGGTGAAGCACGACGTCACGATCGTGAGCGCCGGCTCGCACATGCACCGGCGCGGCGTGGGCTACCGCGCGTACCTCGATCTCCCGGGCGCCGCGCTCGAGGCCACGCCGTTCTTCACGACGAACGACTGGCTGCACCCGCCGTACTTCCGAGGGCCGCTCACGGCAAAGGCCGGCGCCTTCGTCCGCTTCGCGTGCGACTACGCCAGCGACGACGCGGCCGACGTGGTCCAGGGCCTCGGCGCCGAGGCCAACGAGATGTGCATGCTCTCGGCGTTCTACTACCCCGAGGGCGCGCCCGACGAGGACGACTGCACGGCGGGCGACCAGCACGGCACGGGCGACCGCTCGTGCGCGCAGACCCTGAGCTGCATCCAGACATGTCCGCGCGGCGAGGCGCCTTCGTTCGGCGACGGCAAGGCCGACGTCGGCCCGTGCTTCCAGAAGTGCATCGTCGACAGCTGCCCGAACGTGACCGGCGCGCTCTTCCCGGAGCTCCTCTGCGCGCAGAAACATTGCGCGACCGAGTGCGCCGCCTACGGCGCCGCGTGCAGCCAATGCGTCCTTCGCCAATGCCCGGCGGAGCTGAACACGTGCCAGGCGCTTGCCTGTGGACCCTGAACGCGCCAAGGAGACCCCGCCCATGAAGCCCAATCACGCAACCGTTGCCCTCCCCGTCTTCCTCGCGCTCACCGCGGCGTGCAGCGGCGGAGGCGCCAGCAACGTCGGCCTCGGCGGCGACGCGGGCGGCCCGACCTCCGAGGGGGGCGCGACGACGGCCGATGGCGGCGACGGCACGCCGCCGAGCGACGGAGGGTCAGGGAGCGACGCGCCGGTGAGCCGGGGCGACGCCGGCACGGACGGCGGCCCCGCGAAGGAGGCGCCGATCGACCCGCTCGCCGTCGGCAACACGTGGACGTACGCCGTCACGGAGGTCGGCTCTTACCCGCTCTGCCCGAGCGGTACGCACGACGGAAAAGTCATCGGCAGCTCGCAGCGCGACGGCAAGCTCGCCTACGAGACGCAGTCGCTCTGCGCCCGCGTGGGCACCTACTACTACGCCACCGACGGAGACGTCGTGTACTGGGACAACGCGTCCACGTGGGTGCTCGTCCTCGACGCGCCCGTCGCCGAGGGGCACACCTGGTCGAACGGCGTCACTGCGTACGTCTGGCACGACGTGGGGCGCGTCACCGTCACCGCCGGCACGTTCGAAAAATGCTTCAAGGCCCAAGACACGCAAGGCCCCTCGTACACCATCTTCTGCCGCGGCGTCGGGCCTGTGCGCTGGTCCTTCCGCGACAGCCTCGGCAACGGCTACGACGCGGTGCTCACCGCGAAGAACTTCTGACGCGCGAGGTGGCATGGTCTGTCCTCGCATCTCCCCCCGTCGCACATCCCGGCGAGGCGCGGGCCGCGAGGATCGCACGGGGTGCGCCGCTTTGTTCTAAAGGTCGGGGGCGGTTGTGTCGTCCTAGCGGGGCATGGACGAGAGCCATTCCACGCCAGGCGCCTTTGGTGGAGACGGCTCCGTCGACGGCATGGTCAGCAAACCGAGGGTGCTCATCGTCGACGACGAGCAGGCCATCCTGCGCGCCTACGCGCGCGTGCTCGTGGGCCACGGCTACTCGGTCTCCACCGCGTCGAGCGGCGAGCTCGGTCTGGAAATTCTCGCCCAGGAGCCCGTCGACGTCGTCATCAGCGACCTCACGATGCCCGGCATGACCGGCATCGATTTTCTCCGCGAGGTGCGCGAGAGGGATCCGGACCTCCCGGTCATCCTCATGACGGCGTGCCCGTCGACCGAGACGGCCGCGCGCGCGCTCGAGCACGGCGCGCTCCGCTACCTGCTCAAGCCCGTCGCGAAGGAGTCGATGGATCGCGCGCTCAAGGACGGCCTGCACCTGCGACGCGCGGCGCTCTTGAAGCGCCAGGCCGCCGCCATCTTCGGCGATTACGACAAGCAGATGGGCGAGCGCGCCGGCCTCAAGGCCTCGCTCTCGAAGGCGCTCGCGGCGCTCTTCATGGTCTACCAGCCCATCGTTCGGTACTCGGACCGGCACATCCTCGGCTACGAGGCGCTCGTGCGGTCCGCCGAGCCGACCCTGCCCCACCCCGGCGCGCTCTTCGATGCGGCGGAGCGCCTCGGGCAAGTCGAGGCGCTCGGGCGGTCCATTCGCCAGATCGCGCCGCTCCCGATGGGCAAGGCGCCCGAGGGCGCGCTCCTCTTCGTGAACCTGCACACGCGCGACCTGAACGATCCGAGCCTCTTCGCGCCCGACTCGCCGCTCGCCAAGATCGCCTCGCGGGTGGTCCTCGAGATCACCGAGCGCGCGAGCTTGCAACAGGTCGACGACGTGCACGCGCGCGTGCGCGACCTCCGCGCGATGGGCTATCGCATCGCGATCGACGACATCGGCGCGGGCTACGCCGGGCTCACGAGCTTCGCGATGCTCGAGCCGGACGTCGTGAAGCTCGACATGGCGCTCATCCGCGACATCAACAAGACGCCGACCAAGCAGAGGATCGTGGGCTCGATGGTGCACCTGTGCCGCGACCTCAACATCATGCTCATCGCCGAGGGCGTCGAGACGGCGGCCGAGCGCGACACGCTCGTCGGCATCGGCTGCGACGTGTTCCAGGGCTATTTCTTCGGTCGCCCGGCGGCGCCGTTCTCGGACGTGACGTTCGGCACGTAGGAGCGCCGTCCCGTTCGGCCCTCGCGCTTGGTCGCTCGCTCGCCTAGTTCTAGAGCAGCTTCTTCGCCGGCAGGATCACGTTGGCCATCAAGATGCCGGCGACGAGTCCCCCCGCGATGAGCATCATCTCGAAGGCCTTCGTCGCGCCGCCGGCGATCTCGCCGCGCAAGAACGCCTCGAGGCTCACGAAGCCGAGGCTTCCAGGGACGAGCAGCGTCATGCCGGGCAGCTGAAAGAGCTGCGCCGGACGGTTCGTGATGCGGGCGGCGAGGTTCGCGAAGAGGCATACCGCGAGCGCGGCGCCGAACGCCGCGAGCTGTCCCGGCAGGTAGCGCGTGCCGAGGCCGGTCGTGATCCAGCCGATGCCCGCCGACACGACGGCCGACCACAGGTACCGCCTAGGCACGTTGAAGAGCACCGCGAACGCGAGCGACGCGCCGAAGACGGCGAGCACCTGCACGTGGAGCCCCATGCCGGCACGGGACTGCGCGTCGGGCAGCTTGCCCACCGAGACCTTCTCGATGCCGAGCGCGAGCGCGATCCCGAAGATGATGAGGAGGAACGCCGCGAACGCCTCCGAGAGGCGCGCGCTGCC
>JAYVXL010000204.1:0-2241 GCA_043785185.1 Myxococcales bacterium | reverse complement strand
GCAGCGTGACGCGGAAGCGCACCTCGCCACGCGCGGTCGCGCGCGTGAAGTCGAGCGAGTCTTCGACCTCGACGACGCGCACGCGGTAGAGGCCGACGGTCAGGACGCGCTCGGCGGCGGGCACCGGGACCTCGATGGGCTCCGGCGCGTCCGCGCGCGGCAAGACGGCCTCGAGCTCCACCGTCACCGAGTCCATCTTCGGGCGCATCTGCGGGGCGGGCGTCGGCGTCTCGCGCGACGACGGCGGCGGGAGCGAGGAGCCCCTCGGCGGTCGGAGGGCCTCGTGCACGCGCCGGTACAGCTCCGCCGGCGACGCGATGCGCTTTTTGGGATCGGACGCCAACGCCGCGGCGAGCACCGCCGCGAGCGGTGCGGCGACGGCGCGCTCGCGCACGCGCTTGAGGAGGATCTCGTCGGAGCGCACGCGCGCGTTGAAGGTGCCGCGCACGTCCTGGTCGTCGAACGGCGCGCGCCCCGAGACCATGAAGAGCGTCAGGAGGCCGAGCGCGTAGACGTCGGTGTACGGCCCCTCCGGCCCGCCGCAGAGCTGCTCGGGCGCCGCCCAGCGCGGAGAAAATAAGGCGATCGTGCTGAGCGGCTCCTCCTCCGCGGGCGGCGGATCGCCGGCGCGGCGCTGCTTTTTGAGCTCGCTTCGCGCGATGCCGAAGTCGGCGAGCTTGGGCACGAGCGTCTCGCCGACGCGCCCGAAGAGGATGTTCGACGGCTTGATGTCGCGGTGGATGATCTTGTTCTGGTGCGCCTCGGTGACCGCCGCGGTGATGGGCTCGAGGATCTCGAGCGTCGCGTCGCGATCGAGCGGCCCCCCGCGCCGCACGCGCCCTTCGAGGTTACCGCCGTCGAGGTACTCGCTGATCTGGAACGGCCGCCCGGTGTCGTCCAGGTACCCGAAGTCGTAAATGCGCAGCGTGTTGGAGTGCTGCAACTTCGAGAGCGCCAGCGCCTCTTGGAGAAAGTGCGAGTACGTCGCCTGGAAGATGCTGCTGCCGCCGGCGGTGCTGCCCGAGCCCTCGAGCACGAGGCGCAGGAGCTTCACGCAGACGACGCGATCGAGCCGCTCGTCCATCGCCCGATAGATGCTCGCCATGCCGCCAGAGCCCACGCGGTCGATGATGACGTAGCGATCGAGGAGGCGCGTGCCCTCCCGCAGGTCGCCGGGGTCGGCGCCCGCCTTCGTGGCGGCCGGCTCCTGCGTGTCGGGCCGTCGAGGCATCGCGCGCGAGCGTACCAGCAAACGCCGGCCGCGCGCGCGGTCCACGCGTCTCGAGGGCTTAGGGGCAAGCCGTGGCCGAGCTGGCGTAACAGATCTGTGTCCGCAGGTCGCAGCAGTTCACGCCGAACGTGACCGGCGGGCACGTGGCCTGGCAGGTGGCGTTCGTCGTGCAGCTGGGCGCGCAGACGCCGCCGCTCTGGCAGGCGCCGCTCGTGCAGGTCGCGTTCGTGCTGCAGCGCGTACACGCCTGACCGCCCTTGCCGCACGCCGAGGTGAGGTTGCCGGAGAGGCAGCTACTTCCGCTGCAGCAGCCGGTGCACGACGAGGCGTCGCAGACGCACTGGCCGAACGAGCACCGCTGCCCGGGGGCGCAGGCGCCGGTGGAGCACGTGCCGCCGCAACCGTCATTGGCGCCGCAGGTCACGCCCGCGCAGTTGGGCACGCACCCGGCGCTGCCGCAGAGGTTGGGGCCCTTCGCGCCGCACGTGAGACCGGCGGTGCACGGGCCGCAGTCGAGGGGCTCGCCGCAGCGCCCGACGATCGCGCCGCAGTATCCGGCGCAGTCGGCCGCGCGGTTCGGCGTGCACGGCCGCCCGCTGCTTCCGGAGGCGCCGCTGCTTCCGCTGCTTCCGCTGCTGCCCCCGCCGCCCGAGCTGCCGCTGCTTCCGCCGGCCGCGTCGGGAAAGTCGACGTGATCGATCGAGCTGCACGCCGGCGCCGCCAGCGCGGCAAGCACTGTGACGAGCACGAGGGCGAGTCCGCGGCGCATCGTCACGCGCTCACTGCGCCAAGAGCCGCACGAGATCCCACTCCGCGAGGAACTCATCGCGCGCCGCGTTCGGCGCCACGCGCGCGAAGTACACGCTCGTCGTCGCCGCGAGGGCGCGCACCTGCGCGATCAGCGCCTCCCACGTCGTCGAGCTCGAGTCGCTCATCGCGATCATGGCGTCCGCGACGTCCTTCGACAGCGCCTCGCGGTCGGTCCACAGGACGCTGTTCTCCGGGAAGAC
>JAYVXL010000203.1:0-7504 GCA_043785185.1 Myxococcales bacterium | reverse complement strand
CGTGCGACTGGTCGACGAGGAGCCTAATCCCGTTCTTCTCCATCGCGCGCGCGACGACGGCCGGCGCCTCGTGATCGTGATTGCCGTGGCACGCGAAGACGCGCCCGGGCATCGCGCGGAGCGGCTCGAGGGCGCGAAGGAGGAGGTCGGGATCGCTCTGCGATTCCATCGTGAGGAAATCGCCGGTGAGGAGCACCAGATCGGGCGCCGCGTCGACGGCGCGCTGGGCGATGCGGCGCAGGCGCTCGACGCTCATGAACGGTCCGAGGTGCGGGTCGGAGATCTGCACGATGCGCAGCGGCCGCTCTTCGCGCGCCGCGCCGCGCGGGTGCGGCGCGGGCTCGGCCGCCGAGTCTTCGGGCGCGTGCCCCACGACGAGGTGCACGTCCTCCCGTGACGTCGTGAGCGATTGGACGACGCCGATCGCGCCGAGCGCGTACGGCAGCCACGGCGCCCATGGCGAGAAGCCGAGCGCCGTGAGCACCGCCCACGGCAGCGCGAGGAGCGTGCCGGCGACGAAGAACGACGCCGGCCAGCTGACGAGGAGCCGGTACGCGAGCGGGCGCATGCGCGGCCGCGCCAGTGCGAGGAAATGCACGTACACCGCGACGTGGACGGCCGCGTACGCGGGCAGCACCCGCGCGAACCACGGGGCCATGCCGACCGCGACGAGCGAGTGGACGCCCAAAAGGACGCCGACGAACATCGCAAAGGGCCGCGTGCGCGCAAAGAGGGCGACGCCGAGGACGGTGAGCCAGAGGGCGAGCGTGAGGGCGGCGAACCAGGACATACGCGACCCTTAGGATGCACCGAACGGGCGCGCGGTGTCACGGGGCGCCGCGGCGCGTTCCGTCTCGTCTCGCCGTCACCTGCAGGCGGGCGGCGCCCCGAGGCAGCTCCCCGCGTCGCAGCAGACGCCTCCCTCGCAGCTCCCGTCGCCCGTGCAACCGACGGTGCACGAAGCGCCCGTGCAGCTCACCCGCCGCCGGCACGTGGTGACGCCGGTGCATCCGACCGTGGTCGTGGCGGCCGTGCTGGAGACGTCGGCGCCACAGACCCGCGCTCCGGCGCAGTCGACCGCGCACGTGCTTCCGACGCACGAGATGGGCTGGGTGCAGGAGTCCGGGTTCTCGCATCGGATGTCGCACGACGTCGCGGCGCAGCCGATCGGCCCGGTGCACGTGCCGGCGGCGGTGCACGCGACCAGGCAATCGCTCCCGCCGCAGCCGATCCCCTGCTTGCATGCGCCGGCGCCGATGCAACGGATGACGCACGAGCTCGCGGCGCTGCAGTCGATCGTGGACGCGCACGAATCCGCGCCGGTGCAGATCACGATGCATGGAATGCCGGCGGGACAGACGATCGGCGTCGTGCACGTGCCCGCGGCCGTGCACCGCACCGTGCAGGCGCCGCTCGGATCGCAGGTGCCGAGGCCCGCGTCGGCGCAGGCGGACGGACACACGAGGGCCGCGTCCTCGCGCCACGCGTCCCCCGCGTCGGCATCCCGCGTCGTGGCCTCTGCGGACGCGTCGCCGTCGGCTTCGGCATCGCCCGCGTCGACCCCGAGCCCGTCGGCGTCAGGAGCCGTTGCGTCGGCTTCGATCGTCGTCCCCGCGTCGAGACCTGCCGAGAACGTTCCTTGGAGCGCCAGGCCGCAGCCGAAGGCGATCCAGGGAAGGACGAAGAGAGCTACCGGTGGGCGTGCAACCTTGAACAATCGAGGCGCATTTCCTCGTTCCTTGGTCGGTGGGTGGATCTCACACGCTAGCAGCCGCGCGCAGTCCCCGCCGGCTCGAACACGGATTTCGCCGCGAGTACCCTGCGCCTCCCCTGCGCCGCTTCGACCCGGCCGGCACGAAGTTCTCCGAGGCTGACGGCTCATCCTCACGCCGCAGCGCGCGGAGGAGGAACTACCGGGACGGCGGCCTGCGCGCCACGATCACGTCGATCGGGCGCGGCTCGTCTCGGCGGCCGGCCTGCGGCGCGGGGCGCCGCGATCGATCGTTCGAGCGATTGGGCGGCGGGCCACCTCCCGTGTTCGGCGAGGGGCGCCCCTGCGGCTGGGGCTGCGAGGGCCGAGGCTCCTGTCGGGGGCGCGGGGGCGCGCTACCCGGAGCAGGGTCCCGCCGCGGCGGCCACGCGCGCGGCGGACGGTGCTGCTGCTGCTGGTGAGGCGGGCGCTGCTGTTGCGAGTGTTGCGAGTGTTGCGAGTGCTGCGGCTGTTGCGACGGTTGGTGCGGTTGGTGCGGTTGGTGGTGTTGGTGCTGACGCGGCTGCTGCGGCGGACGCTGCGGCTGCGACGGCTGCGGCGGACGCGGCTGTTGCTGCGACGGCGCCGAGGGACGCTGCGGTTGCTGCGACTGCCGCTGTTGCTGCTGCGGCGGGCCCCCGCGCAGGCCGAGCGCGTCGCGCCGCTTGCGCTCGTCGTAGTTGGCGTCCTGGACGAGACCGAGCACCGCCGCGGTGTTGACCGGTCCGTGGGCGCGGCGGAAGCGCCCGGTGAGCCGCGTGTCGGGCGCGAGCGCGTTCTGCTGGAAGAGCTCCCACATCTCTTCGGCGTAGGGCAGCCGGCGGGCGCTCGGGTCGAACTGCGCGAGGAAGCGGTGCAGGTTGTCGACGTCGCGGAGGAGGAGCTTTCGCGCGTTCGCGTTCTTCGCCGTATCGACCGACTGCGGAAAGTCGATGATGACCGGACCGTCCGCGCCGACGAGGACGTTGAAGTCCGAGAGGTCGCCGTGGACGATCCCGGCCGCGAGCATGCGGACGACTTCCTGGATGAGTCGCTGGTAGATGGCGCGCGCGGCCTCCGGCGTGAAGCCGAGGTCGGCGAGGCGCGGCGCGGGGTTGCCCTCCGCGTCGGTGACGAGGTCCATGATCAGCACGCCGTCGACGAAATGGCGCGGCTCGGGGACGCGCACGCCGGCCGCGTGCAGCCGGCGGATCACGTCGACCTCGGTCGACTTCCACGACGCCTCGTCCTGCGCGCGCCCGTGCTTGCTGCGCTTGTCCATCGCGCGCTGGTCGCGCGAGTTGCGCACCTTGCGGCCCTCGGTGTACTCGGAGCGGTGCTTGAACGTGCGGTTCTGCGCCTCCTTGTAGACCTTCGCGACGCACTGCTGGCCGCCCGAGACGACGACGAAGACCTGCGCCTCCTTGCCGCTCATCAGCGGCCGCACCACCTCGTCGAGGATGCCGTAGTCGAAGAGCGGGGCGAGTGAGTCGGGGATGCGCATGCCGGTGGGGGCGGAACGTACTCGATCTCGGCGGCGGAGGCCGCTCCATGTGGCCAAAAAGTGGCCGAAACGTCACGCGGTCGCGGGGAGCCGCGCGAACAGGCGGAACGCCAGAATGCCCGCGAGCGCGGAGAGCGCCGCCGCCGCGAAGAACGGCGCGCCGGGGACGTGAGGCACCGCGTTTTCGGGCCCGAAGCGCGCGAAGAGGCCCGTCGCGAGGAGCGGGCCGAGGATTTGCGTGACGCTCTGCAGGCTCGAGAGCGAGCCCTGAAGCTCGCCCTGCTCCGAGGGGCCGACCTGGCGCGAGACCAGCGACTGGATGGCGGGGCCGGCGATGCCGCCGAGCGAGAACGGGACGATGAGCGCGTACATCATCCAGCCGCGCGTCGCGAGGCCGAACGCGACGAAGCCGGCGACGTTGAACGCGAGACCGACGAGCACGCTCTTGCGCTCGCCGAGGCGCCGCATCGTCACGCGGACGAGGCCGCCTTGCACGGCGCCGGTCATGATGCCGACGACCGTGAGCGACAGGCCGACGTGCACCGGCAGCCACGCGAACCGCGCCTGCGTGTAGAGCGCCCAGACCGACTGCAGGATTTGCTGCGCGAGGAACGCGCACACGAGCGTGCCGCTGAAGCCGAGCAGGAGCGGGCTCCTCGCGAGTCGGAGGAGCGCGCCGAGCGGGTTCGCGCGCTTCCACTCGAACGCGCGGCGGTGCTCGGGCGCGAGCGACTCGGGGAGGACGAAGAAGCCGTACGCGAGGTTCGCCAGGTTCAGCGCCGCGGCGGCGAGGAACGGCGCGCGCAGGTGCACGCCGGCGAGAAGGCCGCCCAGCGCCGGGCCGATGACGAAGCCGACGCCGAACGCGGCGCCGACGAGGCCGAAGCTCTGCGCGCGCTTCTCGGGCGGGGTCACGTCGGCGATGTAGGCCGTCGAGGCCGAGAAGCTCGCGCCCGTGATGCCGGCGACGACGCGCCCGACGAAGAGCCACGCGAGCGACGGCGCGAACGCGAGCAGCAGGTAGTCGAGGCCCGCGCCGAGCAGCGACGTCAGGATGACGACGCGCCGCCCGAGCTTGTCGCTGAGGGCGCCGATGACCGGCGCGAAGACGAACTGCATGAGCGCGTAGGACGAGATGAACGCGCCGTAGTAGCGCGAGGCCTTCTCGAGGTCATCCGCGACGAAGCTCTCGACGAGGCGCGGCAAGACGGGGATGACGACACCGATGCCCAACGTGTCGAGCACGAGCACGACCAAGATGAAGGCGACGGTCGCGTTTCGAGTTCGGGCCACGAGGCCGAATACCCTAAATCATCGGGCGTGCTTCTCGGTCGGGAATCACGCAGGGTGGCTTGGATTCGCCGCCGCCCTGCGACGAGGCCTCCGAGGCGGCGTCAGCGGCAGGTCGGGCCCATCGTGGGCGCGTCGAGCTTCAGCTGCGCGAGCGGCGAGGCGAGCTGCGACACGTCGTTCGCGAGCACGCCGCCGTACGAGATCGAGTAGACGACGTTCTCGATGAAGACGCCGCGCCGGACGGCGCCGTCGAAGTAGCCGCCGCAGTAGCCGAAGCCGCCGTTGTTCGGCAGCGTGCCGAGGAGGCCCGTGTGATCGACGGCGCCGAGCTTCGTGATGCCCTCGGCCACGCCGACCTTGAACACCTGCAGCGTGCTCGACGGCGCGTAGCTGCCATTCGGGCTCGAGAACGCGGCCTGCCTCACGTACGGGAACGCGAGGAGCTTCTTGTCGTCGAAGTACGTGAACGCCTTGTGGTCGGTCATCGCGTCGCTCGTCGCGTAGTCGCCGCCGTCGAAGACGTACTTGTGCTGCTGCTTGGGCTGCAGCGGATCGGTCACGTCGAAGATCTGCAGCGCGATGCCGTACCAGTAGCTTCCCTCGTGCTGGTGGCCGGTCATGTCCGTCTCGCGGCCGATCGTGAGGAGGTGCGTGTCGTCGAGCGGGCGGATGTACGTGCTGAAGCCCGGAATCTGAACTTGCCCCAGCACGCGCGGCGCGTACGCGTTGGCGACGTCGACGACGAAGAGCGGGTCGGTGACGTGCCACGTGACGACGTACGCTTTGTCGCCGACGAAGCGCGTCGCGTAGAGCTGCTCGCCGGGGGCGATCGGGCCGGCGTCGCCGGTGACCGCGAGGCGGCCCTGCTGGTTCTGCAGGACGTAGACGTGGCTGACGGCGTTCTCTTTGCCGTCCGGGCGCGACGGCCCGCTCATTTGCTCCGTCGTGGCGACGCGGATCGCGCCGCTCTTCTCGTCGATCGCGAACTGGTCCTTCACCGCGCCGGGCACGGTGCCCGAGCCGGTGTAGAGCGCGGTCGCGGGATCGCTCACGAGATCGAACGCGTGAAGGTGCGTGAAGTTGAGGGTCATCACCGGGACGGGCGGCGGCGTCGACGGCGACGGCGTCCCGCCGGGCGAGCCCCGGAAGGGCGGCGGGTACGCCTGCCGCATCACCCACGGATCGATGTACGCGTGGCTCGCGAGGACCAGCGCGTCGGCGTTGCCGTAGACGGTGCTGGTCGCGCCGAGGATCGTCGTCGTGCGCGGGAGCGCCGACGGCGCGTCGAGGTCGAGGCTCGCGATCTGCGTCATGCCGGACTCGGTCGTGCCCGCGGTGGGGACGTAGAAGTCGGCGCACGCCGTCGGCGTCGCGGTGACGGCGGCGCCGTTCTTCACGAACGCCGCGGGCACCCAGTCGGCGTACGTGGTGCCGGCGATGACGGCGAGGTTCTTCGCGCGCAGCGCCTCCCACGCGGCGACCTGATCTTCGGTCGTCGGCGGCGCGTACGGCGTCGGCGGCTGCGGCGAGATGCCGCCGCCCGTCGTGCCGGCGCCGGCGCCCCCCTTGGTCGTTCCGCTGCCGGTCGCGCCCATCTGCGGCGCGTAGTCGAGCTGCGGGCCGTGGACGCCGCCGCCGAGGACGGCGCGCACCTTTGGGCCCACGCGCCGCGACGTCGCGTAATCGCCCTCGAAGTACAGCTCGCGGGTCGTCGTCACCGCGTCGCCCGAGACGTCGAGCACCGTCACCTTGGTGAGGGGGTGCGCGAAGTACCCGCCGCCGCCGCCGCCGTAGACCGGCGCGCCGCCGCCGGGGGCGCCCATCCTGGCGCCGCCGCCCATTGGACCCCCGTACGGCGAGTACACGTCGACGTAGCCCTCGCGCGGCGTGACGCCCGCGGCGGCGTAAATCGGCGCGCCGTCGACGCGCGAGAAGACGACCGCGCGGCCATCGGCGACGAACATCTCGCTCGGCTGCCCCTCGAGCGTGGCCGACGCGACGGTGGCGAGCGCCTTCGCCGGCCACGACGTCATGATCTCGAGCTTGTCGCCGTGCAAGAGGTAGATGCGATTGCCGTCGGTCTTGACGAGGTCGGCCTCGTCGACGCCCTTCACCTGGGTCTCGGTGTCGGAGTGCGCCGGCGCCGGCACGCTCTTGGCGCCGCCCGCGCCCGTGGCGGCCGGCGGCGCGGCGCCGCCCGCGCCCGAGACGTCGCCTTCGCCGTAACCGCCGTAACCGTACCCCCAGCCCTCGCGGATCGAGCGGATCTCGGCGTCGATGCGCCGATTGAGCTTCGAGCGCGCGTCGTCTTGCATCGCCGCCGTGAGGTCCTGGCAGGACTGGGTGCGGCGCAGCGTCGCCTTCGTGAGGTCCACTCCGGGGGTCACTCTCGCCGAGCTGCCCGAGCACCCCGCGAGGTCCGCGCACGAGACGCCCATCACGATCAGCATCGACAGAGAGGTTTTCGCGTTCATGGTGAGGGCCCTATCGCAATGCCGGTGCCAACCCGTGCCCGGCACGTAACCATTTGATTTTGCATCACTGGCTGCGAGCGAATCCTCACGGTGCCACGAAGCCCATGACCGGATCTGGCCCGACGTGGCACACGTTGCCCTGTCCCCTGGCACGCCCGCTTTTGCTATGCCCTCGCGCCGTGCTTCGGAACCCAACGCTGCGTCGGCGATCCGCCGCTCCTCTTGTGGGCGCCGTCGCGCTCGTCGCGGCGCGGGTCGTCGTCGCCTGCCACGAGCCGCCCGGAGCCGAGCCCGCCGCAGCGGACGCGCGGAGCGACGAGGCGCCCGCGAGCGCCGAGGTACGCGACGCCGGCCCCGCTCCGATCGACGCGCACGACGAGCTCGTCCTCGCCGCGCGCGCCGCGCTCGAGGCGGGCGCGTGGGACGGGGGCCTCATCGGCGCCGCGAGCATGCACACGTCCGTCGTCGATCGCATGCAGTGGCCGGAGCTGCCGGACGGCGGGC
>JAYVXL010000202.1:0-2247 GCA_043785185.1 Myxococcales bacterium | reverse complement strand
TCCTTGGAGATCAGCCGCTCGACGCGCGCCGCCTCGACCTCGTCGAGCTCGCCGTCGGCGTAGGCCATCAGCTCCATCATCACGTCGCGCGAGAGCTTGGAGGTGGTCATGCCGGCCTCTCTTCTTCGGTGCCGTCGAGCTCGGCCTGCGCGTCGGGCGCGCCGTGCCCCTCGTTCGGCTTGTGGCCGATCTGCTCGGTGTAGCAGTCGACGAGCGCCTTCTGCAGCTTCTGCCGGGCGTGGAAGAGGCGGCTCATGATGGTCCCCTTGGAGACCCCCATGGCCACCGCCATTTCCTCGTAACTGAGCCCTTCGATCTCGCGCATGACGATTACGCCGCGGTGGTAGCTGGGGAGGGCGTCGAGCGCGGCTTGCAGCCGGGACGCGATTTCACGCCGTCGAACGACTTCGGCAGGATCGCCGCCGTCGACGCGGCTGAGGAAAGGAAAGTCCGCTTCTTGAGACTCGTCGGCCTCGAGGCGCGCGTCGTCGAGCTCACCCACGCTGTTGTTTGCGGCGCGCCCCGGCTTGCGAATGAGGTCGATGCTGAGGTTCGTGATGATGCGGTAGAGCCAAGTGAAGAAGCTCGAGCCTCCCTGGAACGACGCGAGGCCGCGGTAGACGCGCAGAAAGGCTTCTTGCACGAGCTCGCGTGCGTCGTTCTCGTCGCGCACGAGCGAAAGGGCGATCGCGAAGGCGCGCCGCTGGTGGCGTTCCACGATTTTGCGAAACGCCGCCATGTCTCCGGATTGTGCGCGCGCGATGAGACCACGATCTTCCTCTGCTTCCCGGGCTCGGACCTGCTTCGTGTTGGACGCAGGGATTTCCCGAAGATTCACTTGAGGAACCGCGGGCGCGCGATGGGGCGGCGAGGTTCGGCCTTTTGCCTTCTCGGACGGAGGTTCGGCCTCCTCGGACGCGGGGGCGTCCAGATCGTCATCCGGCGGGCACATCTGTGCCTAACGTAGTACGGACCTCCCCCCTCGTGTCCACCGGAGTGGGGGGTGGCGTGCGTTCAGTGCGTGCCGTCGGGGTCGGGCGCGAGGCCGAACGGGAGATGGGGGCGTCGGCCCGCGGCCGGGGGGCTGTCCTTGAGCTCGCCGAGCGTGACCTTGATGTCGAACGGCTTGCCGTCGCGCGATACGCGCAAATTCACGGTCTTGCCGACGCCGGCCATGCTCGCGAGCCACTGCAAATGGCTCGCGCGGTCGACCGGCTCGCCTTCGAACGCGAGGATGACGTCGAGCGGCGCGAGGCCCACCTTCTCGGCCGGCCCGCCGCGCGCGACGCCCATGACGAGGGTTCCCTTGTCGTCGGGGCGCTTGAGCTGCGCCTTGTCCTCGGGCGCGAGGTCGCGCAAGTCTCGGACGCTCACGCCCAGCGCGCTGCGCGTGATGTGCCCGTCGCGCAGGAGCATCGGCAGGAGGAGCTTCACCATGTTGACGGGGATCGCGAAGCCGATGCCCTGCGCGCCGCCGCCGCGGATGGCAGTGTTGATGCCCACCACCTCGCCCTTCAAGTTGAGGAGCGGCCCGCCCGAGTTGCCGGGGTTGATCGACGCGTCGGTCTGGATGAAGTTGTAGAAGCCGCTCGGATCGAGCTCGACTTCCTCCCTGCCGCGACCTTTCGCGCTCACGATGCCTGCGCTGACGGTGTGCGACAGGCCGAACGGGTTGCCGATCGCGACGACCCAGTCGCCGACGTCGAGGACGTCCGAGTCGCCGAGCGCCAGCGGCACGAGCGGCGGCCCGCCGGCCGCGGCGACGGCCTTGAGGTCGACGCGGAGCACGGCGACGTCGGTGCGCGCGTCGCGGCCCACGACGGTGCCGGTGAGCTCGCGATCGTCGCTGGTCTTCACGAGGATCGACCGCGCGTCGTTGATGACGTGGTTGTTCGTGAGGATGATGCCGTCTTTGTCGATGACGAAGCCGGTGCCGAGCCCCTTGGCGACGCGGCGGCGCGCCCGGCCGAAGGCGTCGGGCTCGGTCTCCTCGACGATGGTGTTGATCGTGACGACGCTCGGATCGGCGTGCTTCGCGATCGGCGCGAACGACATCGGCGCGCCGAGCGGGCCGCCGGCCGCGAGCTTGATCTCTGGCGCCGGGACGGGCGCGATCATCGGCGCGGAGCCAGCCGCGACGGGCACCGCGCCGGTCGGCAGCGCGCCCGGGGAGCCGGTCCCCGCCGTCCCCTTCCCTTTTCCGCACGCGGGCATCGCCGCGAGCGCGACGGCGAAGATCGCCGCGAC
>JAYVXL010000201.1:0-2249 GCA_043785185.1 Myxococcales bacterium | reverse complement strand
CGACCGGCTTCCTCCGCCCCGAGCTGAACACGTTCCCGCTCCTCGTCGCGACGCAGACCGAAGCCGGCGAGCCGGTCGTCGGCTACACCGAGTTCAGGGGCACCGCCGGCGTGGACCGCGCGTTCGGCGCGCTCTTCGTGAGCCTCGCGTACAACCTCCAGTACGAGTTCCCGTTCGCGTACAAGGGCCCGCTCGATCCCGCGCTGCAGACGCTGGCCATCTCGTACCCCGAGCTCATCGTGCGGCTGGATCTTCGAGACAATCGCCTGCACCCACGCGCGGGCGTGTACCTCGCCAACGACCTGCAGATCGCGGGCGGCGTCTTCCAGGGCGACGCTGTGGACGTGAAGGTCCTGCCCGAGGTGCGCACGTACGTTCCGATGCACCGGCGCGTCGTCTTCGCGACGCGCGCGGCGCTCGGCTTCCTCTTCGCGTCGAGCTACGGGTCGATCGTCCAGGACCACCTCGGCGAAGGGCTGAGCGACGACAACCGGACGGCGCGCGTACGCGACATCGAGACGGTGTACTTCCGCGGCCTCTTCTCCGGCGGCGCCAACTCCAACCGCGGCTTCCCGATCCGCGGCATCGCGCCGCACGGCGTCGTCCCGTTCTTGAACCCGTCGACGGCGACGCAGCAAATCGCCGCGCGCTGCAACCCGACGACCGCCAACCCGAACCCCGACCCCGTCGCGTGCTCGATCCCCATCGGCGGCTTCACGCTCTGGGAGCTCTCGAACGAGCTGCGCATCTCGATCGCCGGCCCGTTCGCGGCCGCGACGTTCTGCGACATGAGTGACGTCGCGCCGCGCGAGGCGAACCTGCGCTTCGATCACCTGCACCTCTCGTGCGGCCTCGGCGCGCGCTACGACACGCCGGTAGGGCCGATTCGTTTCGACGTCGGCTACCGCATCCAGCCGCTGCAGGTGCTCGGCTACCCCGACGAGCGCGCGGTCGCGGCGAAGGAGAACGCGGAAGGCATTCAGCCGCGCTTCCTCGGGCTGCCGCTCGCCGTGGCGCTCGGCATCGGAGAGACGTTTTGAAGCGCGGGGCGCTCGCGCGCTTCTTTCGCGCGCTCGGCGTCGCCGTCCTCTTCGCGGCGGCGCTCGTCCTCGGCGCCGTCTTGCACCTCGGTCACCCGGCGGCGCGGCGCGTGGCGATCGAGCAGACCGAGGCGGCGCTCGCCCGGCTCTTCGCAGGGCGGGTCGTCATCGACCGCGTGGACCGCCTCGACGCGCGCGGGCTCAGCGGCGGCGCGGCCCACATGGTCGCGCCGGACGGCACGACGGTGCTCCGCGTATTCGGCGTGCGCGCGCGCGCGAACGTCGTCGGCATCGTCCGCTCCGCGCTCTTCGGCGACGGGCCCGTGGAGGTCCCGATCGACGACCTCTTCGTCGACTACGCCGACGTCTCGCTCGACGCGGGCGCGGACGGTGGCTCTCGCCTCCGCGCCGCGTTCGCGCGTCCGGCGCCGGCCGCGCCGAGCGACCCGCGCGCGCGCGAGGTCCTGCTCCACATGCCGAAGATCGTCGTGCGCAGCGCGTGGGTCCACGGGCAGGTGCCCGGCACGCCGCCGTCGGATCTCGACGTCGCCCACGTCGAGGCCGCGCTCGCGCTCACGGGCGCCGCGCTCCGGGTGGACATGACGCGCTACCGCGTGCGCACGCGCGGGGCGCCGAGCGGCCTCGACGCCGAGGGCGGCGGGACCGCGAGCTTGACCGCGCCGTCGCCCTCGGGCGCGGTGGTGGCGATCGAAGGGACGTTCGACGGAACGGTCGGAGGCATCGGCGCGGCGCTGCGGGCGGCGCTGGACGGCGCCCGCGTCGACGTCTCGCTCGACGTGCCACGCGCGCCCGCGGACCGCGTCCACGCGCTCTTTCCGGACGCGCCCGCGCTGGCCGAGGTCGGCGTCCGCGTGGAAGCGCACGGCGAGCTGCCCCGCCTCGAGACCGACACGCGCATCACGCTCGGCGGCGGCACCCTGCGCGCCGTTGGGCCCGTCGTCGTCACCGGCGATCGGCGCGCCACGCTGTCGTGGGACGCGAGCGGCGTCGATCTCCGCGCGATGTCGGCGGCGGCGCCCCCGTCGTCGCTGGCCGGGCGCGGCACCGTCGACGCGCACGTCGGCGCCGACGCGAGCGTCGCGGCGACGTTCACGGCGGACGTCGCCGCCGGGACCGTCGGCGCCACGGCCGTACCCCCCGCGACGCTCGCGGGCACGTTCACGCATGACGCGGCCGGAACGCGCGGGC
>JAYVXL010000200.1:0-7541 GCA_043785185.1 Myxococcales bacterium | reverse complement strand
AGGGCAAGCGCCCGCCGGTCGTCGTCGGCAAGCCCGCGAACTGAGCGCCGACCCCGTCGCGGAGGGGCTCTACGCCCCGGGCTTCGTGGTAAAACGTGGAAATGAAGCTCTACGTGATGCGCCACGGGCCCGCGGAGGACTTCGCCGCCTCGGGACGTGACGCCGACCGCGCGCTCACGCCTTCGGGGCGCGACCGTGTGCGCGACGTCGCGCGCGCGCTCCTCGACGCCGATGAAGCGCCCCACGCGATCCTCACGAGCCCGCTCGTTCGCGCGCGCCAGACGGCCGACCTCGTCGCGCTCGTCACGAACCTGGAGGCCCGCCCCGGCGCCGTCGAGATCAGCCAGGATCTCGCGCCGGGTGGCGACGGCGCGGGCCTCGCGCGCGCGCTCGTTCGCGCCAACAAGAAGCGCGTCATGCTCGTCGGCCACGAGCCCGATCTGTCCGCCCTCGTCCATACCTTGACCGCGAGCCGCGTGGAGATGCTGAAGGCGATCGTCGTCGGCATCGCCGCAAAAGAGGACGAGATGCGCCTCCGCTTCGTCCTCGATCCGAAGACGCTGCGCTGGGCGCGCGCCGAGTAGCGGCGCGCGGGAAGATTTCGGCCGCGCCGGCTCGAAAATACCTACACCAAACGCGCGGCCTGGGGGCCGTGGGCCTCACGCACAAAAGGCCCAAATGAGCCCGGAAAAGCCCACTCCTTGACAGCCCGGGGCCGGCTCCTAGCCTCCTCAGGAAAGGAGCCGCATCGCGATGGGAGGCCGCAGTTGGACCGACCTGGTTCGCACCCGTTGGGCGGCGCCGCGCCTCGCGCGGGCGGCCGCGGCCCACGCGCTCGCACCGCGGGGGATGGGCGCGGCGGCGATCCGGATTCCCGAGCGGGTGAGCGCGCAGCTCGCGCTCGTCGTGCCGTCCACGCGCCCGCACATCTTCGTGCACGAAGGCGCGCGGCAGTCGCTCGAGCGGCGCTTCGCGAGCGCCGTTCCGGTGCCGGTGCTCCTCGCGATCACCGACAACCGCAGCGCGATCATCTCGCACGCGCGCGACGGAGGCGTCCTGCGCGTGCGCCTGCACCACATGTTCCTCGACGCGCCCGCGCGCGTGCAGGCCGCGCTCGTCCGCTACGTCGTGCGCGGCGATCGCGACGCGAGCAGCCTCGTCGGCCAGTACATCGAGGACAACGCCGCGCGCCTGGCGCGGAGGTCGCGCGCGGTGCCGCTCGTCACCAAGGGCCAACGGCACGATCTTCTCGCCATCTTCGAAGACCTGAACGAACGCTACTTCGACGGCGGGGTGAACGCGCTCGTCACGTGGGGCCGCGCAGGTCGCCGTCCAAGAGATGGCACCGGCGGCCGTGCGCGCCGCGCGACGATCAAGCTCGGGAGCTACGCCGCGCTCGACCGCCTGATCCGCATCCACCCTGCGCTCGACCGCCGGTGGGTGCCGCGGTACTTCGTCGCGCACGTCGTCTTCCACGAGATGCTCCACCACGTCATCCCGCACGGTCGCGGCCTCGGGCGCCGCACGCTGCACCCGCCGGAGTTCCTCGCGCGCGAGCGGGAGTTTCGCCACTACGAGCGCGCGATCACCTGGGAAAAGCGCCACCTCGCGCGCCTCTTGCGCGCGTGACGCGGGCCCCGCTCGCGTCCCCGGCGTACGCGAAGAACCGCGGCGTGCGGACGCGCCTCGAGGACGCGCGCAGGATCACGTGCGCCGGCCGCACCCCGCCGCGCTCGGCGTCCCTCGTTGCCGAAAGCCGCGCACCCAACTAGAACCAAGGCCATGCCGACCCGGAAGAGCCCGACCGTCTCGCGCGTTGCTGCCGCGATGACCCTCGCGCTCACGCTCGCCGTCACCGCCGCGGGCTCCGCGTGCGGGACGGGCGGGGCGGCCGAGTGCTCCTGCTTCTTGCCCGGCGCGCGCATTCACGTGGCGCAAGAGAGCGCGGCCGCCGTCACGTCGGTGCGCCTCTCCGGCGCCGCGTGCGACGGCGTGGCGACGACGTGCGCGCAAGCGTCGCCCCTCGGCTGCGCGACCTACTCCTTCTCGCCGAAGGGCCCAGGCGCGTGCGTCGTGGACGTGATCTTCTTGGACTCCACCTTCACCGCCAAGGTCACCTTCAACCAGACGACGGGATGCTGCGCCGGCCTCTACCCGAGCCCGGCGAGCGCGGGTGACATCGACGCGGTGCACGCGCCCGCCGACGCCGGGGGCGGCGGATGACGCCGCGCCTTGGCCTCGCCCTCGGCGCCTTCGTCCTCGCGCTGGGCGCCGCGTCGTGCGGCGGCAAGAAGCCGCCGAAGGAGGTCGTCGGGGTGAACGCCGAGAAGCGCGAGCCGTCTTCTTTCCCGAAGAAAGCGGACGCGCCTCGGCCGCCGGCCTCGACGATCATCGCCACGGTCGGCGAGAAGAGCCTCGGACCCTTCGCGGCGCGGCGCGACGGCGTCGTCATGGCGGTCTACGTCGGCCCCGACGAGGCCGGCTCGCGCCGGCTCGTCGGCGTTCCGCTCTCGGAGGACGGCGCGGCGCGCGGCGATCCGCACGTCGTCGCGCCCGTCTCCGCCGACGTGACCGCGCTCGCCGTTCGCGCGACGCGCGGCGCCGGCGCGGGCTTCTGCGCGGTGTGGACGTCGCTCACCGAGCGTGGCGAGGCGCTCTCCGTCGCCGGCATCGACGACGCGGGCGCGGCCCGCGGCCCGGCCAGCGAGCTCTCGCGAACCATGGACGACATCGTGTGGTTCGACGCCGTGCCCACGCCGAAGGGCGCGGTCGTCGTGTGGGCGGAGGAGACGCGCGGCGGCGAGGCGAACGTGCTCTCGGTCGCGCTCGACCCCGACGGCAAGATGCGCGGCGTGCCGGTGCGCGTCGCGCGCAACGTCCTCGGCTGGCAGATCGCGCCCGCCGGGGACGGCGTCGGCCTCGCGCTCGTGATGGCCACGGCCGACGCGCCGAAGGCGAGGAAGCCCGCTCCGCGCGGCGGGCCGGCGTCGGCGACGCCGCGCTCCGGAACGCTGTCGTGGCTCAGGCTCGACGACGGTGGCCGCCCCATCGGCGCACCCCTCGTCGTCGCGCCGAAGCCGACCGTGAGCGGGGACGTCGACGTGGCGCGCCTCGGAGACCGGTTCCTGTTCGCGTGGACCGAACGCAGCGGCGGCGACCCGGAGGTCACGCTGGCAAGTGTCGGCGACGACGGCTCCGTCCAGGCCCCGCGTCGCGCGCTCGGCGCGGCGGGTGGATCCGCATTGGTCGGCCTCACGGCGGGCCCGGCCGGCGGGCTGCTCGCGTGGGACGCGCCGAACCGCCGCGGCCGCCCGAGCCGTCGCGTGTATCTTGCACATATCGACCCGCTCGGGGAGGTCGACGGCCGCGCCGCAGCCGTCGACCTTTCGAGCCGCGCCGCGCCCGAGCTCGCGGCGACGCAGACCGGCTTCGCGCTGCTGGGCGCCGCGCGCTCCGAGAGCGGCGGCGCGTCCACACCCACGTTCGTCCGCTTCGACGGGAGCATGACGCCCGTGCAGACGGAGCCGCTCGTCTTCGGCGGGGACGACGATCGCGAGGCCGCGCAGCTCGCGTGGGGCCTCACGTGCGCCGGCGACCGGTGCGCGGCGCTCACCGCGGCCGGCGCGCCCGCGCGCGTCCGCGCCGTCGACCTCGCCGTCCGCGCGACCACGTTCCCTGCGCCGGTGGCCCCGCCGGTCGGGCCCGACGCGCCGCGCCTCGGCGTCGTCACCACGCTCGCGCAGGGCGAGCCTTTCGCGGACGTCGCCGTCGCCGCCGTGGAGGGCGGATCCATCGTCGCGCTCCTCACGACGGCCCTCGACGACGCCGCGCAGAAGAAGAACGGGGCCGAGTCCGCGGGCGCGACGCTGACGACGCGGCCGGTCGACGGCAAGGGGCAGCCCGCCGGCCCCGCCGTCACGCTGTCCACCCGGGCGCTCACGATCGGCGGCGTCGCCATCGCGCCCGGCGGCACGCCCGAGGACGGCGCGGCGATCGCGTGGGTCGCGCGGGAAGGCGGCGACCCGCAGGTGCACGTCACCCGCGTCGACAAGCGCGGCAAGCGACAGAACGACGTCCAGCTGACGACGGCGAAGGGCGACGCGGCCGACGTCGCGATCGCGTGGTCCGGCGGTGGCTGGATCGTCGCGTGGGTGGACTGGCGCGCGGGCAACGGCGAGGTCTTCGCGACGAAGCTGAGCACCGACCTGTCGCGCATCGCGCGCGAGGAGCGGATCACCGAGGCGCCCGGCGACGCGAGCGACGTGGCCTTGCTCGCGCGCGGCGACGCGGTGTGGCTCGCGTGGGCCGACCCGCGCGAGAGCCCGACGGACGGCTTCGCGGACATCTTCGTGACGCAGCTGCGGAGCAAGGACGCCAAGCGCGCCTTCGAGGAGCAGCGCGTGCTCGCGAGCGCGGCGCACTCGCGCTCGCCCGTCCTCGCCGCGACGACGGAGGGCGTCGCGATCGGTTGGATCGAGGAGGCGCCCGCCGGCGCGGACGCGCAGACGTCCGCCGCCCACGGCGCGATGATCGCCCGCCTCGACGAGCGCGGGAAGCCGCGCGGCGGCCTCTTCAAGGTCCGCGGCGCCGCCGATGGCTTCCCGACCGCGCTCGCGCTCGAAGGCGCGGGCGCCGGCCTGCGCGGCGTGCTGGCGCGCGGCGACAAGGAGCAGCTCGAGCTCGACGCAGTGGAGCTCCTCGCGGCCGCCGCGGGGCCGCGCGCGTTCCCGCTGATGACGCTCGACGGCCCGCCGTCGCTCGACGTGTCGCTCGTGCTCCAAGACGGCGCGCTCTTCTTCTACGACGACGGCCCCGAGCCCGGCGACCGGCGCGCGCGGCGCGCGAGCATCCTCTGGAAGAAGTGATGCGCAGGCGCCGGCGAAGCGTGGCCCTGCTCGCGGCCGCCGTCGCGGTCGCCGCGCTCGGGTGCCCGGCGATTCGCCCGCCGCAAGCGGCGCCCAAAGGCGCGGCCGGCGCGGTGCCGAAGGACGCCGCGGGCCTCCTCGCGGCGGCGACCGTGTTCAGCAGCGTGCGGCACGAGTTCATCCTCGATCCGACGAGCAGCTTCGCGCCGGGCCGCGGCCTAGAGAAGCGCGAGGGCGGCCTTTGGGAAGCGCTCCCCACCGAGTGCGCGCGCAGCAAGCGCGGCGCCGCCGCGCCCCGGGTCGACCCGGCGACGATCGATTTTGGCTACGTCGGCGTGGCCATCGACTCGTCGCTCGTCGGCCTCGACGCGGACCTCACGAAATTCTTCGGCGCGGGCTTCGAGGTGAGCACGCGCACCCTCCGCCTCGTCGCGATCGCGTTCGCGCGCGACCTCGACCCGCAGTTCTTCGAGGCGTCCGACGAGGTCGGCTTCACGGAAGGGGGCTGCGCGTGCGCGCGCGCGACGCACTTCGTCGGCGCGGTGAAGCTCGGCGCCATGCTCTCGTACGAGACGACCGCCAACGCCTTCGAGGTCCACGGCAACGCGCTCGATTTCTTCAAGGCGAAGCTCGCCGCGAAGGACGAGACCGTGAAGGAGCGGCGCGTGGGGGTGCTCGAGATCGATGGTCTGGCCGCGCTCGACGCCGAGAGCAAGCACCCGCCGACGTTCCGCGTGAAGGAGGCGGTGCCGCTGGCGTACTCGGTCTATCCGATCGCCGACGTGTGCCGCTTCGCGTTGCCGGCGCCGGACGTCGCGCCGGCGCTCGTCGACTTCGGGGACGTGCCGTACGGCGCCGAGGCGACGCGCCTCGTTCACGTGCAGAACCGCGCGGCGATCGATTTGCTCGCCATCCACGAGGGGCGAAACTTCGCGGTGCCCGCGCGCGGCAGCGCGGACGTGCCCATCGCGTGGCGTCCGCGCGGTGACGCGGTCGGCTGCGAAGCGCAGACGCGCGAGGACACGCTCCTCTTCGTGCCGCGCGACGGCAGCGTGACCGTCGTGCCGACGCAGCAAGCCGTGCGGCTCGCGATGCACGTGCGCGCCGGGAGGCCGACGTCGCGGCAGATCGAGCGCATCGACACCGGCGAGCACCGCAAGCCCGACTACGGCAAGACGTCGCGCGAAACGGCGTGCCCCGCCGACTACGCGCCGCGAGCTTGCACCATCGAGAACGCGCGATGCGCCGACAAGACCGGCGTGTGCAAGGGCGACGGGTACGCGGTCGTCTCCACGCTCACCGCGACCGGCTGCCACTTCGCGTGCTCGGGGCCCGACGCGCTCGTGACGAGCCAGTTCTGCCGGTTCGACGCCGTCACCGAGTGCGGGCTTCGCTGCGCGCGGTAGCCTTGGCTCACATGGGTCGCGGGTTCGGCCTGCCGTCAACGTCCCGCCCGATGCATTTTTCACGCAACGGTTCGAGGCCCGTGCCGATGGGGCGGTGGAGGACACGAACATGGACATCAACGGAACTGGCCCTCGCCCCGACGTCACTGCGGTCGCCACCGCCCCGCGCGCGACGCCGTCGCCCGTGCAAACCCGCTTCTCGGAGGTCATGGCCAAGACGGTCGTAAGCGGCGCCGAGAGCGCGATTCGCGCGCTGCCGGGCGGGCCGATGATGGCCGTCGCCCTCCGCGGCGCCGCGGCGTCGGCGACGCCGATGTCCGTCGCGCGGCCCTTCGCCCCGGGTGGCAACGCCGCGCTCGCGACGCCCGAGGGCCCCGGCGGCGCCGGCGTCGGTGGCCCCGGCGCCGGGGTCGGCGCGCCCGGCGACGGCGGGATCGAGTCGTCGCTCCAGCAGAGCCAGCAGATGAACCTCTACTACCTGCAGATTCAGGAAGAGGTGAACGCGCAGAACCGCTCGTTCACGACGCTCTCGAACGTCCTCAAGGCAGAGCACGACACCGTGAAGACGGCGATCGGCAACGTCCGCTGAGCGTGAAGGCTCGCGCGCGCTTTCTTCGGGTGTAAGCTAAGGAGGTAGACATGCCGATCGACCGCATCGGAAAAGGGGGCGGCATCCCGCCGCACGTGCCCGGCGCGACAGGGCCGGACGGGGCGTCGCCCACCAAGGCGTTCGAGGTCGGCCCTACAGCTGCAGCCGGCGCCGGCGCGACGAAAGTACGCGGCGCCGAGGCGGTCGCGGGTGGGCCGCTCGAGGAGCTGCGCGCCGGCAAGATCGACGTCGGGCAATACGTCGACAAGAAGCTCGACGAGGCCACCGCGCATCTCAAGGGGCTGCACGCGACCGAGCTCGCGCACATTCGCGAGACGCTGCGCGACAAGATCGTGCACGATCCGCAGATCGCCGACCTCGTGCGGCAGGCGGCCGGCAGCGTGCCAACGCCGCACGACGAATGATCCGCATCTCGCGCCGCGCCGTGCTCGCGCTCGCCGCGGCGGCGGCCTGCTCGAAGAAGGACCCGCCGCCGTCCGCCGTCGTGTCCACGAGCGCGCCGCCGCGGCCGCCGCTCGACGCGGGCGTGCGCGGCTCGTCGCGCCTCGTGACGATGACGCTCGGTGGCGACGCCGGCTTCGCGCAGACCGCAGCGGTCATCGTGCCGACGTGGGGCGCCGAGGGGACGCGCTTTCCGGTGGTCGTCGCGCTCCACGGCCG
>JAYVXL010000199.1:0-7550 GCA_043785185.1 Myxococcales bacterium | reverse complement strand
GCTGGCGCGCGGCTTCCGGCAGAGCGACTACGTCGCGATGCTCGCCGAGGTTCGCCCCGCGTGCCCTGCGCTACGCGCCTCGCTCGTGCTCGAGGACGACTGGGCGAAGCTCGAGGAGAGCGCGCGCCATGTGGCGCCCGAGACGCTCGCCGCGCGTGAAGCGGAGCTGCAGTTCGACGACGCGATCAACATCCAGTACACGTCCGGCACCACCGGTTTCCCCAAGGGCGCGACCTTGTCGCACCACAACGTCCTCAACAACGGCTTCTTCGTCGGCGAGGCGCTGCGGATGACCGAGAACGACCGGGTCTGCATCCCCGTGCCCTTCTACCACTGCTTCGGCATGGTCCTCGGCAACCTCGCGTGCACGTCGCACGGCGCCGCGATGGTGGTGCCCGGGGAGGCGTTCGACGCGCTCGCCGTGCTCGAGACGGTCGCCGCCGAGAGGTGCACCGCGCTCTACGGCGTGCCGACGATGTTCATCGCCGAGCTCGATCACCCGCGCTTCGCCGAGCTCGACCTCACCTCGTTGCGCACCGGCATCATGGCCGGCTCGCCGTGCCCCGTCGAGGTGATGAAGAACGTGACCGAGCGCATGCACATGCGCGACGTCACCATCGCCTACGGCATGACCGAGACGTCGCCCGTCTCGACGCAGACGACGGCCGAAGACCCGATGGAGAGGCGCGTAGGCTCGGTCGGCCGTGTGCTCCCGCACGTCGAGGTCAAGATCGTGGACCCGGACACCGGCCGCGCCGTCCCGCGGGGCGCGTCGGGCGAGCTCTGCACGCGCGGCTACAGCGTGATGCTCGGCTACTGGGGCAACGCGGAGGCGACGGCCGCCGCGATCGACGCCGCCGGCTGGATGCACAGCGGCGATCTCGCGACGATGGACGCGCAGGGCTACGTGAACATCGTCGGCCGCATCAAAGACATGATCATCCGCGGCGGCGAGAACATCTACCCGCGCGAGATCGAGGAGTTCCTCCACACGCATCCGGGCGTCAGCGAGGCGCAGGTGATCGGCGTGCCGAGCGAGAAGTACGGCGAGGAGGTGATGGCGTGGGTGCGGCGGAAGCCGGACGTCGCGCTCACCGAGGCCGAGCTCGTCGCGCACTGCACCGGGCGCATCTCGACGTTCAAGATCCCGCGCTATTGGCGCTTCGTGACGGAATTCCCGATGACGGTGACCGGCAAGATCCAGAAGTTTCGCATGCGCGAGCTCGCGGTGAGCGAGCTCGGTCTGCACGCGGCGGCGGCGGTGAAGACGGCGTGAGCCGCCGCGCGCGCCCTCAGTGACGGCAGGCGAGCGTGTGCTGGTGGCGCGCGTCGCCGTGGGGCAACTGCCGCGCGAAGAACACGGCGATCATCGGCGCGACGCGGCTCGTGAGCATCCCGTAGAGGACGGTGACGATCGCGGCGACGAGCAGGATGACGACGTTGGTGGACGACATGGTGTGGGCTCCTTCGTTCGAGAAGTCGCCGGCCGGCCCCGCAAATTTCTCAAATCGGACGGCGCGCCGAATAGCCCTGCTATCCCGCGGCCCTGGGATCGCGGCGCCCCAAGCGCACGGACTCCTCGTCGCGCTCGATGGTCGCGCGCGCGACCTCGACGCTGGCCTCGAACGCGGCGCGGGCGAGCGCGGCTCCCTTCGCGGCGTCGCCGGCGCCGAGGCTGACGAGCAGCGCGCCCTCGACCTCGCGGGCGACGAGCGCAGGGTCGAGCGCGCGGGCGCCCGACGACGAGACGGACGCGAGCGCGACGCCCGCGAACGTCGCCGCCGCGAGCCAAGGGGCGTGCGCGTCGCCCGCGGCAACCCCGAGCGGCGCGAAGCCGATGACGCGCGCGCCGCGGTCGAAGACGATCGCCTTCGCGTACGACGGGAGCTCGCCCCACACGCCGTCCGCCGTGCGGTGCGTGGACGGGATGGCGAGCACGCCGCCCTCGGCGAGGCGCGCGAGCGGGTTGCCGACGAGGAGCGCCGCGGTGTCGCCGAGCGCGACGGTGCGGAGCGCGTGAGGGACGTGCCCGCCTCGCGGGCGCTCGCGGCCGGCGACGACGTCGAACGCGAAGCCGCCGCCGTCTTCGGCGCCGAGCGCGCGCGCAGACCCGCGCGCGCGGAGGCCGAACGCCGAGTGCACCACCGACGCGCAGATCTCGGCGCACGCCTCCGCCGTGCGCGCGTCGCCGACGCGGCCGCGCATCGCGAAGCCCCGCCCCGCCCCGCCCCGCGGCGCCGCGGGCGCGGGCTCGAGCGTGTGCGTCGGATCGCCTGCGAAGATGAACGTCCGCTTCGCGCGCTCGTCACCCTTCAGCATGTTGTGGAGGATGGCGTCGATGTCGCGTGTCTCGATCTCGCGCGAGCTCGTGTGCGCGACGCCGGACACGACGCGGGGGATTCGGCCGACGCCGGGGTAGTCCGGCGCCCACGTGAGCGCGTCGGCGAACGCCGCCTTGATCTCGCGCGTCAGCGCGTTCGACTGCGCGAGCGGCTGGTCGACCGACTCGACGACGCTGACGACGGCGGCGCGCGCGAGCACCTTCACGAGGCGCGGGCCGGGGAACGGGCGGAACGCGGAGAGCTTCACCGCGCCGACGTCGTGCCCGAGCGCGCGGAGACGCTCGACCTCGCCGAAGAGCGTCTCGCCGACCTCGCCCATGCCGACCATCACGACCTGCGTGTCGGTCGCCGGCACGCGCTCGAGCACGTCGTGGCGACGGCCGGTCAGCGACTCGAGCTCGCGCATCGCGCTGCCGAGCGCGAAGGGCACGCGCTCGGCGAACGCGCGCTCGGGCACGCCTGCGTGCGACGGGTGCGCCGGGTCGGTCACCTTGCGCAGGCGCGACGCCGCGGGGCCGACAAAGACCTCGCAGAGCTCCGTCGTCGGCGCCGCGAGCGGCTCGACGTGGCGCGCCTGGCCGACCTCGTGCACGACGAAGAACGGCGTGCCGCAGTCCTCGGCGGCGCGACGCGCGATGAGCGCCATGTCGAGCGAGCCTTCGACGCTCGACGCGAAGAGCATGCCCCAGCCGAGGTCGGCGAGGCCGAGCCCCGTGGCGCCGCCCGGCGCGCAGATCGCGTGCGCGACCGCGGGCAGACGCCGCGTGGCGATCGCGCGGAGCGCGACGTGTGCGGTGCCGAGCTCGGCGGCGGTGGCGACGAGCGCGGCGCGGCTGCCGAGCGCGAGCTGCGCCTCGAGCGCGCCGACCATCGCGACGGCCTCGCCGCGCGTGACGGTGACGGCGACGCCGAACGCGTTCACGTCAGGCAGCGCGGGCAGCTCCACGCCGCAGACGAAGACGCTCTCGGAGACGCTCCCCTCGGCGAGCGCGATCGCCCCGCGTGAATCCCGCGCGCGGACCCGCGTCGACGCGCCCCCGTCCGTCTTCGTTCCGACCCCGTTTTCCATCGTGCGCGAGGTTACTACAGCTCGCGCGGCGGCGCGGGCGCAGGCGCAGGCGCAGGAGACACCGGCGGAACGGGCGCCGGCACCGGCCCCGGCATCGGCGCGGGAGCCGGCGCTACGCCGGCCCAGCGCACGCAGACGCCGAAGCCGTGCGCCATCGAGTAGCCCTGGTCGACGCCGACGCGAACGACCGCGTCGCACCCGAAAGCGCGCGCGCGCACGGAGAGCGACTTGACCACCTCTTCGAGGGTCGCGTCGTTGCCGTGACCGATCGCCTGGAGGAGCGCGACCTCGTAAAACGGCCGCGGCGGCGCCTGCCCGATCATGTAGACCTCCACCGGCGCGGCGGCCGGCGCGGTCGGCGCGCGAAGCACCACCTCGTGCATCTCGGTGTAGCCGCACCCTGCCGCGAGCGCGGCGAGCGTCGCGACGAAGGGCAGTGCGCGGGCGCGGCCGCGTCCGCGAACGAGCGCGCTCACGGCGCCCCCGGCGGCGTCATTGGGGTCGGGGGCGTCGGCGACGTCGGCGGCGTCGCGGGGGTTGGCGGGCCGCTCGGCAGCGCGCCCGTGCGCACCGCGTGACCGCGGATGCTCACGACCATGATCTCCTCGTTCATCGCGTACATTCGCGTGCCGGTGCACACCGCGTTGTAGCCGCACGCGTAGGTGTACGTCTCGATGTGCGGGTGGGCCACGATGTCGAAGCGCGCGCGCACGAACTCGACCACCGCCGCGTTACCGCCGATCTGGGCCACCTTCTGCACGAAGACCGGCAGGAGCGTGTCGATCGTCGCCTCCTGCTGCGCGGCGTGCACTTCGACCACGCCGAGGTCCGCGCCGTTCACCTGCTCCCCCGCCGCGTACAGCGCGACCGCGCCGACGTGCGGCGGAAGGTTGAGCGGCCCCGTCCGAACGGCGCTCGCGCCCACGGACGAGCAGCCCGTGAGCACGCCCATCGATGCCGCCGCCAGCGCAAAAGAAGGACGCAAACCCATCCTCCCAACTATGTGGCCACACTCCAGCGCTGGCAACCCGCGTCGGAGGACGCGCCCGCACGCGGTCCGTGTACGAGGCTCAGCTAGAGCAGGTTTGCCGCCAGCTCCGCGAGCTCGCTGCGCTCGCCCTTCGCCAGCACGATGTGCCCACTCAGCTTCTCGTTGCGGAACGCGTCCGCCGCGATGGTGAGGCCGTTCGACGCGCTGTCGACGTACGGGTTGTCGATCTGCCCCGGGTCGCCGGTCAGCACGATCTTCGTGCCATCGCCGGAGCGCGTGATGATCGTCTTCACCTCGTGCGGCGTCAGGTTCTGCGCCTCGTCGACGATCATGAACTGCGCCGGCAGGGAGCGGCCGCGGATGTACGTGAGCGGCTCGACCTGCAGCTGCCCGCTCTCGAGCAGCTCCGCGTAGGCGCGCGGCCCCTTGCGGGTTCCGCTCGAGAACAGAAACTCGAGGTTGTCGAAGATCGGCTGCATCCACGGGTTCAGCTTCTCGTCGACGTCGCCCGGCAAAAATCCGATGTCGCGCCCGAGCGGCATGACGGGACGGGAGACGAGCATGCGCGTGTACATGCCGTCCTCGACGGTGCGCTTCAGACCGGCGGCGAGCGCGAGGAGCGTCTTGCCGGTCCCCGCTTTTCCGACGAGGGTGACGAGGCGGATCGACTCGTCGAGGAGCAAATCGATCGCGAAGCTCTGCTCCTTGTTTCGCGGGCGCACGCCCATCACGCCTTCGCGCGGCGTCTTGAGGGCCACGAGCTCCTTGCGCGTGGCGTCGTAGCGGCCGAGCGCGGTGTGCGAGGGGTTGCCGCGATCGCGCAGGAGGAGGCAGTGGTTCGGCGGAAGCAGCGAGTCCTTGAGCGGGAGGCGGCCCTCCTGGAAGAAGGCGTCGATTTCCCCGGCGTCGACCTCGATCTCCTTCACGCCGGTGTCGAGCGACTCGACGTCGACGCGCTGGTTCTCGTAGTTCTCGCTCACCATGCCGAGCGCGTCGGCGCGGATGCGGAGGTTCGTGTCCATCGTGACGAACACGGTGGGACGCCCGCCGTCCTGCTCGCGGCAGTCGAACGCGGTCTGGAGGATCGCGGCGTCCATCGCCGTCTTGTCGATCGCGCTCGGCAGCTGCGGCTGCTTCTGCGGGACGGCGACGCGGAGGGTGCCGCCCGACGAGAGCGTCACGCCCTTCGACAGCGAGCCGCCCGATTCACGAAGCTCGTCGAGGAGGCGCGCGATCTGGCGCGCGTTGCGGCCGCGCTCGGTGCCCTCGCGCTTGAACTGGTCGACCTCCTCGATCACGTAGATCGGGATGATGACGTTGTTGTCCTCGAACCGGAAGATGGCGCGCGGATCGTGGAGGAGGACGTTGGTGTCGAGGACGTAGTTCTTCTTCATCTCGGCCGGTTCGCAGTTAGCCCCGCCCCGCGCGAATCGCAAGAGGCACCGGGACGCCGTGGCCCCTGGGGTAGACTTTCGCGGTGGACCCTGCGCGACCCTTGCTCGCCGCCGCCGGCCGCGTGCGCCTCCTCGGGGCGGTCGTCCCCATCGACGCGCGCGCGGAGAGGGCGCGGCTCGTCGCAGAGGCCGAGGCGGGGCGCGACCCGAGCCCGCGCTGGACGTACGCGCCGGTGCGGCTCGGGGAGCTCGCCGCGGAGCTGGGCAAGGTGGCCGACCGCCTGCGAACCTACGCGGACGCGGACGGCGACGCCATGGCGGCCCTGTGCGCCGCGCGCGCGCGCGAGCTCGCGCTCGAGGCGCAGCTGGCCGAGTGCACCGGCACCCGCGGCTTCGGCGCGCGCGCCCGCCTCCGCTTCGATATCGCGCCGAGCGACGCGCGGCGCGCCGAGGCGCTCGCGCGCGCCTGGGCGGCGGAGCCTCTCCCGCCCGAAGGCGAGGCCACGGCGCCGACCCGCACGTCGTCCGGCCCCGAGACTCAGAGCCTGCTCACGCAGATGCGCCGCGCCATCGGCGAGGCGCGCGTGCCGTTCACGGTGGAGGTGCGCGACGATCTGCTGGCCTTGGCGGCCACCGGCGAGCGCACGGTGTTCGTCGCCAAGGACCGCCCCGTCACCGATGAAGACGTGCTGCGCACGGTGGCGCACGAGGTCCTCGCCCACGTGCTGCCGCGCGCGCGGGCGCAGGCGCGCGAGCCCAAGATCTTCCAGCTCGGCACCGCGCGCGGCGCCGACGATCAGGAAGGGTACGCGCTCCTCGTCGAAGCGCGCCTGGGGCTGCTCACGCCGGCCCGACGGCGGAGCCTCGCGCTCCGCCACCTCGCCGCGACGCACATGGACGCCGGCGCCACGTTCGTCGAGTGCGTGCGCGCGCTGCGGCGCGAGCACGACGCGGCGGCTGCGGTCGCGGTCACGACGGCCGAGCGCGTCTACCGCGGCGGCGACGGGGAGCGACCGGGGCTCGGCCGCGAGCGCGTGTACCTCGCCAGCTTCGACGCCGTGCGCGATCACCTCGCGGAGCACCCGGAGGACGAGGACGTCCTCACGAGCGGCCAGGTCGCCCTGGAGGCGCTGCCCGCGCTGCGCGAGCTTCGATGAAGTGGCGGACGCTCAGTTGAAGCAGACCGCGGCGGTCTTCGTCGTGTCGCCGTACTTCTGCACGCCGGGCACGCACGTGTAGCCGGTGCGGCACGCCGGCGCCGCCGGGTTGCACACGAGGAGGCACATCCCGGTCGCGCTCGCGCCGCTCGCGAAGTTCGCGCAGAACGTCGCCGGCCGATCCGCCGCGCTCGGGCAGTCCTTCGTGGTGCAGCTCGCCGAGCACATGCCCCCAGGCGCGCGCGCGTCCGTGAGGCACGTGCCGCCCCCGTAGTCGCATAGCGCGTCGGCGGCGCACGCGTCGCCGACCCACGCGTTCGAGGTTCCGCCACTGCCGACCGGCGCCTGGTAGTCGAGCGCGAGCGCGTACATCTGCCAGATGTTCCAGAAGAGCCAGTTGCCGCTCTTCCCGGTGCCGACGACGGGCGAGTACTGGTAGAGCGCCGCCGTCGACGCGTCGGCCGGCGTGACCTTTTTGCCGTCGACCGAGAGCTGCTGCTTGCCCGGCCCCCACCCGCCGCTCGTCTGTTGACTCGCCGTGACCTCGTCGAGGCTCGTTCGGAACGCGCGGCCGAGGCAGTCGAGCTGCTTGTCGAG
>JAYVXL010000198.1:0-22242 GCA_043785185.1 Myxococcales bacterium | reverse complement strand
CGCTCGGCGTCACGACGAACGGCCCGAACATCCACGCGAGGCTCCCCGCGAACGCGACCGCGAGCGCGACGACCGGCAGGACCGCCCACGGGCGCGGCCGTGCGATGCGCGAGACCGCGTAGCTCGCCGTCGCGGCGGCGATGCTGGTGCCGAGGATCGAGAGCGCGCCGGGCCAGCTCTTCACGCCCATCCACAAGATGAAGACGAACATCGCGTCGACGGCGAGAAAGACCGTCGCGCCCACGCGGCCGCCGAGGCGCAGCTGCTCGTGCCGGACCGCCTCGAGCTCCGCCGTCACCTCCGGGGGGACCTCGCGCGGCGGCTCGGTGAGGAGCGTGAAGAGCGCGCGGATGGCGTTCGCGTTCTCGGGATCGAGCGCGAGCGCGTTGCCGAGCTCGCGCATCGCGCGGCGGCGCGTCGCGGCCGCGTCGACGCCGAGGTGGCCGCCATCCAGCTGCGCGAGCGCGGCCTTCGTGTGCTTCTGGGAGAGCTCGCGACGGAGCGCAAGATCGCGGTCGCCGCCGAGGAACGCTTCGAGGGCGTCGTGGAGCGCGCGCGCCGACGGGAACCTGTCCGCGGGCGCGAGCGCGGTGGCGCGCATCACGAGCGCGTCGAGCTCCGGCGCGATGCCGAGGGTCGGCGCGCGCGCGCTCGGCGGCGCGTGGCCCCCCGCGAGCGTGCCGCGGACGCGTGACGCGGTGTCCTTGCCGGGATGCAGCGGCTCGAGGGCGAGCACCTCGTAGAGCACCGCGCCGAGCGCGTAGACGTCGGCCCGCTCGTCGATCTCGCTCGGCCGCTCGACTTGCTCGGGCGCCATGTAACCGGGCGTGCCGAGGATCTGCCCGAGCTCGGTGCGCGGCTGCGACCCGCCGCTGCCGAGCGCGTCGACGCCGAAAGAGCCAGGCGGAGGCTCGGCGTCCCCCTTCTGCTTCGCGAGCCCCCAGTCGAGCACGTACACCTCGCCGAAGTCGCCGAGCATCAAGTTCGCCGGCTTGAGGTCGCGGTGGAGGACGCCGCGCTGGTGCGCGAACTCGACGGCGAGGCACGCGCTCGCGAGCGCGCCGAGCAGCTTGCGGCGGGGGAACTGCGCGGCCATCTCCGCGTCGCCGCCGCGCAGGTGCGCGAGGATGGCGTCGAGCTCGTGCCCGCGCACGCGCTTCATCGTGAAGTACGCGGCCCCGCCCTCGCCCTCCGCGAGGTCGTAGACCGGCACGACCGACGGATGCTCGAGCCGCCCCTGAATGCGCGCCTCGTAGAGGAACCGCTCCTCCGCGCCCTCGCGCGCGCCGGGCCGCACGACCTTCATCGCGACCTCGCGCCCGATGCGGTAATCGCGGCACAGACGCACCTCGCCCATGCCGCCTTCGCCGAGGAGCGCGCGCCGCTCGTAGCGCTCGCCCGTCAGCCCGCGCGCGTCCGTCGCCGCGAGGACGACGCCGGAGCCCGGACGCGGCGCGCCCGATGGCGACGGCGCCTCTGACCCATCGGAGGACGTGAGGGCGACCGTGGGATCCGACCCGAGGCGCGCGCGCTCGTCGACGGGGTCGGTCATCCCGCTCAGGGTACCAGATGCGGCTACCCGATGGCCGCGCCTACCAGATGCGGACGCGCGCCTCCGTAGCCAGATACAGCGCCTGACCCGGCTTGACGTCGAACGCCGGGTACCACGCGTCGAGGTTGCGAACGGTGTCGGCGCGGTACTCGGCGGGCGCGTGTCCGTCCGCGATGAGGCGCTGACGCAGCGCCGGCTCTCGGATCTTCGTGCGCCACGACTGCGCGAACGCGAGGAAGAACTGCTGGTCGCCGGTAAACGCAAAGGCCGTGGGCGCTTGCTTGCCGTCATACGCCGTCCGGTACGCGTCGAACGCGGCGGCGAGGCCGGCGACGTCGGCCATGTTCTCGCCGAGCGTCTGCCGTCCGTTCACGTGCGCGTCGGGGAAGGGTTTGTAGGCGTCGTACTGCTTCACGAGCACCTCGCTCGCCGCCTTGAAGTGCGCGAAATCCTCGGGCGTCCACCAGTTCTTGAAGCGGCCGGCGTCGTCGAAGAGCGCGCCCTCCGAGTCGAAGCTGTGGCAAATTTCGTGGCCGATCGTCGCTCCTGTCCCCGCGTAATCCATCGCGAGCGGGCGCGACGGATCGAGGTACGGCGGCTGCAAAATGGCCGCGGGGAAGTTGAGCGCGTTCATCGCCGGCAGGTTCACGGCGTTCACGGTCTGAGGCGTCATCACCCACTCCGAGCGATCGACGGGCTTGCCCAGCTTGGCGAGGTTGCGGCGGTACTCGAAGAGCTCTGCGCGCTCGGCGTTCCCGAACGCGTCGCCGCTAGCGACCTCGAGGGTCGAGTAGTCGCGCCACCTGTCCGGGTAGCCGACGCCGACCTTGAGCACGGCGAGCTTGGCCTTCGCGCGCGCCTTGGTCGCCGCCGCCATCCACGGCAGCGCGTCGATGCGGCGCGCGAACGCGGCGACGATGTTCTTCACCATCTGCTCGACGCGCGCCTTCTCGCTCGCCGGGAAATACCGCTCGGCGAACAGCTTGCCGACCGCCTCGCCGAGCGCGTCGCTGGTCGCGTCGACGCCGCGCTTCCACCGCTCGCTTTGCGCCGGGACGCCGCGCAGCGCCTTGCCGTGGAGGAGGAAGTCCTGCTCGCCGAACGCCTTGGGGAGGACCGCGGCGCGGTGGGCTGCGGCGTGGAACGCGAGGTAGTCGCGCCATGACTCGAGCGGTTCGCCAAAGACGAGCTTCGCGATGCCGCGCGCCGCGTCCGGGTGCCAGAGGACGAACACCGGCTGCGCGTCCAGCCCCGCGGCGCCGAGGAACGCCGCCCAGTCGAGCCCCGGCGCGCGCGTGTCGAGGTCCTTGCGCGCGACGTGGTTGTTGGCCTTGGCCACGTTCTGCGTGTCCTCGACCGACGCATGCGTCTGGGCGATCTTGCGCTCCAGCGCGACGACGCGCGCGGCGCGGGCGTCGGGCTCGGGCATGCCGAGCAGCGTGAAGATCGCCGCGACGTGCGCGCGAAGCGCCGCGCGGGCCTGCTCCATCCGCGGCGAGGCCACGAGGTAGTAGTCCCGATCGGGCAGCGTGAGGCCGCCCTGCAAGAGGAACGGCGCGTAGCGGGTCGGATCGCTGAGGTCCTGAGCGATCCATAGGCCGAAGAGCTTCTCGGTGTGGATGTGCGTCGCGTTGAGGACGTCGACATCCGCGCGGAGCGACGCGCCGAGGACCCGCGCGAGGTCTGCGCGGGTCTTGATGGCCGCGACCTCGTCCAAGAGCGGAGCGAGCGGGCGCACGCCCTTGGCCTCGATGCCGGCCTCGTCCATGAAGCTCGCGTAGGTGTCGGCGATCTTGCGCGCGTCGGTGCCGGCCCTCGGGTTGCTCGACGCGACCTCCTTGATGAGGTCGGCAGTGCGCTTGCGGGTGAGCTCGTCGAGTTCCTCGCCCGGGCCCGTCGAGCTGCGATCCTCCGGGATCGTCGCGGACGCGCGCCACGCGCCGTTCGCGTACGCGAAGAAGTCCTGGCCCGCCGCGACGTTCGAGTCCATGCCGTCGCGCAGCACGGCGTCGGCCGACGCGCGCGGGGGCCCGGCGGCGGTGCGTGTCGTCGGCCCCGCGGGCGCGGCCTCGGTCGCCGGAGGCGCGAGCGCCGTGCCCGGCGGCGGGAGCGGGGCTGCGGCGGGCGAGCACGCGGCGAGTGTGGCGGCGGCGAGCCAGACGAGCGAGCGGACGCGGACGGTGCCGGCGGAGTTCATCGCGCGCGGTTTTAGCATGTCCTGGCCGTCACTCTGCCAACTCGAGCACGCTCACGCGTGAGGTCCCAGACCACTCGACGAACGCCAGCATGGTGCGGAGCGTCAAACGCTCCCTTCGCCGCCTTTGGCCGGCGGCGTTGAGGTAACTTCGGGCGCATGCGCCACGCCCCGCTCGCCGCCGCCCTCGCCCTCCTCGCCACGCTCGCGTGCGATCCCGCCGCCGCGCCGCCGCCGCGGTCCTTGCCGCGGCCGATCGCCTCCGCGCCGTCCTCGCCGAGCGGCCCGGCCGACGAGCCGATGCCGCTCGACACGCGCGTCACCATGGGCAAGCTCGAGAACGGCCTCACGTACTACGTCCTCCCGCACAAGAAGCCCGAGCGTCGCGCGCAGATTTGGCTCGCGGTGAACGCCGGCTCGGTGCTCGAGGACGACGACCAGCGCGGCCTCGCGCACTTCGTCGAGCACATGGGCTTCAACGGGACCAAGCGCTTCCCGAAGCAGGCGCTCGTCGACGTCCTCGAGAAATCCGGCATCGCGTTCGGCGCAGACCTCAACGCGTACACGAGCTTCGACGAGACGGTGTACACGCTCACCGTTCCCACCGACAAACCGGAGCTCGTCGGCCAGGCGATCTCCGTCCTGCGCGACTGGGCCGGCGACATGACGTTCGATCCCACCGAGGTGGAAAAGGAGCGCGGCGTCGTCCTCGAAGAGTGGCGCCTCGGTCGCGGCGCGGGCGCGCGCCTCTTCGACAAAGAGGCGCCCGTCGTCTTCCACGGGTCGAAGTACGCCGAGCGCCTGACGATCGGCAAACCCGAGATCATCAAGGGCGCGCCGCCGGGCACGCTCGTGCGCTTCTACAAGGACTGGTACAGGCCCGACCTGATGGCGGTGATCGCGGTCGGCGACTTTGCGCCGGCGGAGGTCCTCGCCAAGATCAAGCAGGAGTTCGGGTCGCTCGCGAGCCCGAAGACCCTGCGCCCGCGCGCCGCCGTGCCGGTGCCGGCGCACGACGGGCCGCTCTTCACGATCGAGACCGATCCGGAAGAGACGACCTCCCGCGTCTCGATCATGACGAAAATGCCGCACCGCCCGATGGCGAGCGTCAAGGACGAGCGCCGCGCGATCGCCGAGCGCCTGTACAACGCCATGCTGAGCGCGCGGCTGGACGAGGTGCGCCGCAGGCCAAACGCGCCGTTCCTCTTCGCCGGCTCGTTCTCGGGCGGCTTCGTGCGCACGGCCGACGCGTTCACGCAGGTGGCGACGTTCAAGGAGGGCGGCGTGGAGGCCGCGTACGCCGCCCTCGCCGAGGAGATGCTGCGCGTCGAGCGCCACGGCTTCACGGCGTCGGAGCTCGATCGCGCCAAGCGCGACGTCCTGCGCGCCTACGAGCGGAGCGTGAAGGAGCGCGACACCTCCGACGGCAAGCAGCTCGCGCGCGAGATCGTGCGCAACTTCCTGACCGACGAGGCGATGCCGGGGCCGGAGGCCGAGCTCGCCTACGCGACGAGACTCATGCCGACGATCGCGCTCGCGGAGCTGAACCAGCTCGGCAAGGCGCTGGGCGCCGGCAGCCGCGTCGTTGCGGTGACGGGCCCGGCGACGATGACGAAGCCCACCGAGGCGCAGCTCGCCGCGACGATGAAGGCCGTGGCGGCCCGTGAAATCACCGCGTACGACGACGCGCCGCCGAGCGTCCCGCTCATGGCCGGCGCGCCGACGCCGGGGCGCGTCACGCAGACGCGCGCGCTCGCGGAGGTCGGGGTCACCGAGTGGACGCTCGCCAACGGCGTGCGCGTCGTCGTGAAGCCGACCGACTTCAAGAGCGACGAGGTGCGCCTCGTCGGCTTCGCGCCCGGCGGCACGTCGCTCGCGTCCGACGCGGACTACGATTCGGTGAAGTTCGCCGACGCGCTCGCGCGCGAGGGCGGCCTCGGCCCCTACGACGCGCCGCAGCTCCGCAAGGCGCTCGCCGGCAAGGTCGCGAGCGCGACGGCGCAGATCGGCGAGCTCGAAGCGAGCGTCTCGGGCAGCGCGACGCCGAGCGATCTCGAGACGATGCTGCAGATGGTGCACCTGCGCTTCGGCGCGCCGCGCCGCGACGACGTCGCGATCGCCGCGTGGCGCGAGCAGGAGAGCGAGCGCGCGCGCAACCGCCGCCTCTCGCCGGAGCGCGTCTTCGCCGAGGACCTCGGCCTCTTCGCGACGCAGAACCACAAGCGGCGCCAGCCGACGACGCCGGAGGTGATCGCCAAGATCGACGTCGGCAAGGCGCTCGCCTTCTACAAGGACCGCTTCGCCGACGCGTCGGGCTTCACGTTCGTGCTCGTCGGCACGCTCGATCTGGAGCGCACCAAGGGCCTCGTCGAGGCCTACCTGGGCTCCCTCCCGGCGGCAAAGCGCAAGGAGACGTGGCGCGACGTCGGCGTGCAGTCGCCGAAGGGGATCGCGAAGAAGAGCGTCGCCGCGGGCAGCGAGCCGAAGGCGCGCGTCTCGCTCACGTTTCACGGCAAGGAGACGTGGTCCCGCGACACCGAGAACGACATGCGCATGCTCGGCGCCGTCCTCCGCATGCGCTTGCGCGAGATCCTGCGCGAGGACATGGGCGGCGTGTACGGCGTCGGCGCCGGCGGCGCGATCGCGCGGCGACCGCGGCCCGAGTACACGTTCAACGTGGGCTTCGGCTGCGCGCCGGAGAACGTCGAGAAGCTCGAGAAGGCGGCGTGGGACGAGATCAAGGCCATCCAGACCGGGGGCATCGGGGCCGACTACATCGCCAAAGTGAAGGAGCTGCGGCGGCGCGAGCACGAGACGGCGCTGCGGGAGAACGGCTTCTGGCTCGGCGAGCTCGCGCGCGCGTACACCTACGGCGACGACCCCAAGGGCATCCTCGACTTCGACGCCTACGTCGAGAAGATCAGCTCCGACCGCGTGCGCGCGGCGGCCAAGAAGTACCTCGGCGCCGAGTACGTGCTCGGCGAGCTGCGACCGGCCACCGCGCCGACGACCGCGAAGCCGTAGTAGAAGAGAGAGATGCGCTGGACCCCGGCTGGACTCTCGTGTGCGCTCCTCGTCGCCGCGTCGCTCGTGGCCCTACCCCGCCCGGCGCACGCCGACGCGGTGCCGCCCGCGCCGACGGACTGTCCGCGTGGGCAGGTCGGCGTGACGAGCCACGGCGGGCCGGAGTGCGTGCTCAAGGCGCCGACGGACTGCCCCAAGGGGTGGCGCGGCCTCCTCGGCGGCAAATGCGCGCTCTCGCCGTGTGAGACCGACGCGCAATGCCAGGAGGGCGAGGTGTGCACCGCGCACGCCGTGTGCCTCGAGGCCTATAAGGACGACGAATACGGCTACGGCGAGGACGAGGAGCACGGCGAAGCCGAGCCGCGCGCTCTCTTGACGTCGCCAGATCTCCTCGCGGGGCCGCCGATGCCGAGAAGGAAGCGAGCGACGCCGATCTACCGCTACTTGGCGGTGAACCTCTGCTCCGCCGACGTCGCGTGCGTCGCGCCGCGGACATGCCAGACCGAGAAGCTCTGCGTCCCCAAGGGCGCGCGCGCCGTGGCGTACCGCGGCGCCAACGCGACGCCGATGACGGTTGCGCGAAAGAGCGCCGTGATGCTCACGTCCGGCAGCGCGGACGCGTCGGAGGCCACGGCGCCGCCGCCCGTCAAGCGCGGCTGCGCGGGGTGCGCGGCGACGGGCGGACGCGAACTCCCGCGCGCGGGCCTCGGCGCGCTCGCGTTGCTCGCGGCGGTGCTCGTCGCGCGGCGGCGCGGGCGGTGAGCGGCGTGGGGCCGCTCGCCCGCGCCGCGGTCGTCTTACTGGGCGCGGCGGTCTCGTCCTTTGCGCCGGAGGACGCGTGCCCAGGCGGCGCCGCCGACGCGACGCGCGCCGCCCGCGTGCTCGCGATGCTCGCGCAGACGGGCGACGGCGCGCGCCTCGAAGGGACGCGCGCCGCGCCGCCGCGCGTGTGCTTCGTGCCTGGCGACGGCGGCCTCACCGCCGCACGCGTCGCGCTCCTCGATCGACACGCGACGCCCGCCGCGCAGGCCGCACGCCTCGGACATTTATGGCAGCACGCCATCGACGGCGCACCGACGGCCGCTCCTCTCCCCGGCGAGCCCTGCGACGCGTGGCGCGCGCGCGCCGCGGACGCCGAAGCCCGCGGCGACGCGGTGGAGCTCCGCGTCGCCCGCGCCCTCGGCGCGCCGGAGCCCGCCGAGCGCACGGCGCGCGACGACGCGTACGCGTCTCGTTGCGCGAAAAAGCCCCAGCCGCGCTAGCGATCGGGGCTTCTCCTGGCGACACGTCGCTCAGTAGCGTTCCGTAGCGCTCAGTACCGATAGTGCTCGGGCTTGAACGGGCCTTCCTTCGAGACGCCCAGGTACTTCGACTGCTCGTCGGTGAGCTTCGTCAGCTCGACGCCGAGCTTGCCGAGGTGGAGCGCGGCGACCTTCTCGTCGAGCTTCTTCGGGAGCACGTGGACGCCGAGCGGGTAGCTCTTCGTGTCGGTCCAAAGCGCGATCTGCGCGAGGACCTGGTTCGAGAACGACGTCGACATGACGAACGACGGATGGCCGTTCGCGCAGCCGAGGTTCACGAGGCGACCGCGCGCGAGGAGCGTGAGGCGCTTGCCGTCCGGGAAGACGAACTGGTCGACCTGCGGCTTGATGCTCACTTCCTTGATCTCGGGGTTCTTCTCGAGCCACGCGACGTCAATCTCGCAGTCGAAATGGCCGATGTTGCAGAGGATGGCCTGGTCCTTCATCACCTTCATGTGCTCGGGGCGGAGGATGCCCATGCAGCCGGTCGCGGTGACGAAGATGTCGCCCTGCGGGGCGGCCTTCTCCATCGTGGTGACCTGGTAGCCCTCCATCGCGGCCTGAAGGGCGTTGATGGGGTCGACCTCGGTGATGATGACGCGGGCGCCGAGGCCGCGGAGCGACTGCGCAGAGCCCTTGCCGACGTCGCCGTAGCCGGCCACGACGGCGACCTTGCCGGCGAACATGACGCCGGTGGCGCGCTTCAAGCCGTCCCCGAGCGACTCGCGGCAGCCGTAGAGGTTGTCGAACTTCGACTTGGTGACCGAGTCGTTCACGTTGATGGCCGGGACCTTCAGCGTGCCCTTCTTGTGCATGTCGTAGAGGCGATGGACGCCCGTGGTCGTCTCCTCGGAGATGCCGCGGACCGGGTCCGCGCCGGTGAAGAGCTCGGGGTGCTTGGTGTGCGCGACGACCGTGAGATCGCCGCCGTCGTCCAGGATCATGTTCGGGCCCTTGCCGCCCTTGAACGCGGTGAGCTGCATCTCGATGCACTCGTCGTATTCCTTCTCGGTCTCGCCCTTCCAGGCGAAGACCGGCACGCCCGTCGCGGCGATCGCGGCGGCGGCCTGGTCTTGCGTCGAGTAGATGTTGCAGCTCGTCCACGTGACCTCGGCGCCGAGCGTCGTGAGCGTCTCGATGAGGACGGCGGTCTGCGTCGTCATGTGGAGGCAGCCGGCGATGCGGGCGCCCGTGAGGGGCTTGCTCTTGCCGTACTCGGCGCGGAGCGCCATGAGACCGGGCATCTCGCTCTCGGCGATCTCGATTTCCTTGCGACCCCACGAAGCGAGAGAGATGTCCTTGACCTTGTAGTTCTCAGCCATGATTTGCCTTCCTGTCTTTCTTGTTACGATCGGTTTTCGTGTCGCCGCCGCTGCTCGTGGAGCTCGCGGAGCTCGTGGTGGCGATGAGCGCTTGCCAAGGCAGGTGCGCGTCCGGCCCCGCGTGCGGCGCGGGGATGCGGGCGACGTGGGGCGCCTCGAGCCCCGCGTCCTTCGCGAAACGCGCTAGCTCGCGCGCCTCGAAGCCGAGCCACAGGTCGGCCTGCGCGCGCATGCGCTCGTCGTCGTGGCGCGCGTAGTCGAGCAGGACGACGGCGCCGCCCGGCCGCGCGAGGTGGGCGAGCTTCTTCACGAGGCTCCCCGGCTGCGGCGCGTGGTGGAGCATGCGCACGGCGAAGACCGCGTCCGCCTGCTGGCCGACGGCGTCCCGCACCGCGACGCTGTCGAGATCCCCGTGGACGAGATCGACGTTGGCATACCCGCGCGCGAGGACGCGTGCGCGCGCGCGCCGCAGCTGCGGCTCGGCGCGGTCGACCGCGACGACCCGCGTGAACACCGGCGCGAGCACGTCGAGCATGCCGCCGTCGCCGGTGCCGGCGTCGACCGCCAGCGCGCGGTGCGGCAGGAGCGGCGCGAACGCCGAGAGGTACGACGCCAGCTCCTCCGGCGGCCCGAACGCGCGCTCCTCGGCGCGCTCGCCCGGCGGCACCTGCGCGAAGTATTCGCGCCCCACCGCGTCGCGCGCCGCGAGGACGACGGCCACGTTCGCCATCGAGCCGTCCTCTTCACACAGCGCGCGGCCGCTGCCGAGCGCGTCGATGACGACCGGGTCCTCCCCCGCCGCCTCGGCGAGGCGCACGAGCGCGCGCGTGCCCTGGCGCCGGACGACGACGAGGCCGGCCTGCTTCAGCGGCGCGACGTGGCGCGACACGTTGGGCTGGCTCTCGCCGAGCAGCTCCGCGAGCTCGCCGATGGTGAGCTCCTCCTCTTCCGTCAGCGCGAGCATGCGCAGGCGCACGGGCTCGGAGAGGACCCGGTAAAGCTCCCAGCGCTCGTAGCCTGCGGCCGCCTGCACAGAAGAGTATATATGCGTCGATACGAATAGACGCAAGTAGCAATGGGCTTGGCCCGGGCCGATTCGCTCGAGCGCGACGATTTTCGGCCGATCCGGGGCGGCCCCGTGACGATTGGATGACAACTTTTTACGCCGCGGCGCGGGCCCCTCACTAGTATCCGGCCGTACATGTCGCCACGCGCCAAGCCGCAGGTCGCCGCTCCGGGGAGCGATGCGGACGCGGGCTCGGGCGCATCGGCAGCAGCGGCCTTCGGGCGCCCGCGGACGCGCGCGCGACTTCGGCGCTGGGGAGGGCGGCTGCTCCTCGCCGTCCCCGCCGCGGCGATCGCGGCGGCGGACGTCATGCGGCGGCGCGCGCAGATCCGACACTTCGAGGTGGGCGAGCTCCGCTATTACGTCGTGACCGTCGTCCTCAGCCTCGTCCTCTGGGCCGCGCTGCTCGCGCTCGCGACGCGCCGGACCGGCCCGGCGCGTCACGCGGCGCGGCTCGCCCTCGTGGCGCTCGCGCTCTTCGCGTTCGGAGGCCAGACGTACGCGTACGACCGCTACCAGGCCTACTTGAACCACCGCGCGGTCCTCGTCGGCACCACGATGCTGCCGAGCGTCGGCCAGCAGCTGTGGAGCGATCGGGCCGGCTTCGCGAGCGCCCTCGTTCCGCCGGTGCTCGCGGTGGTCGCGCTCGCGGTCCTCGGCCTGCTCGTCTCCCCGCTCCGCCGCGCGCGGACGTGGCGCGCGGTCGACGTCGCGGCGATCGCGCTCGTGCTGTCACTCGTCGCCGCGCCGACGCAAGGCGGCGAGCAGGGCGCGACGCCGGACATCCTCTACCTGTCGGCGATGGGCTACCTCGCGCGCGCGAAATGGGAGCACAACGAGACGGTGGAGCGGGCGCACCCTGGGCCCCGCAGTCCCCTGCCCGTGGCGAGGCTCACGCCCAAACGGACGCCGCCGCGCAACGTGCTCTTCATCGTGACCGAGAGCGTGCGCTCGCACAGCACGTGCGTGGCGTACGATCCGGAGTGCGTTTGGACGCCGTTCACCAACAAAGCCGCGCCTGCCCGCATCCCGTTCACGCAGGTGCGCGCGCTCGACTCGACGACGGCGATTTCGCTGTCGATCATGTGGAGCGGCCTACTCCCGACCGAGTCGCGCAAGGCGCTGCACGAGGCGCCGCTCCTCTGGGAGTACGCGCGCGCCGGCGGCTGGGACACGGCGTACTGGACGAGCCAAAACCTCCTGTTCGGCAACTCCGGAACGTGGGTCGACGGCCTGCCGCTCACGGGCCACGTGAGCGCGACGGAGCTCGACCCCACGGCGACGCTCGAGACGGGCGCGAGCGACGACAAGCTCGTCGACTACGTCATCGGCGACGCCGGCAACCTTCGCGAGCCGTTCGTCGGCGTCGTGCACCTGTCGAACACGCATTTCCCGTACGACATCGACCCGGACTTCCTGCCGTTCCTGCCGCAAGAGGAGGCGAGCACGGGCAACGAGACCGAGATCCGAAACCGCTACCAGGACTCGGTCATCCTGCAAGATCGCGCAGTGGGGCGGCTCATCGACGACGTGCGCAAGAGGCCCTCGGGCGCGCGCACGGTCATCGTGTTCGTGAGCGACCACGGCGAACAGCTGCGCGAGAAGGGCGCCGTCGGGCACACCGCCACGCTCTTCGATCCGGAGATCCGCATCCCGCTGTGGATCGACGCGCCGCCGGGTACGCTCACGGCGGACGAGGAGGCGCACCTGCGCGCGCTGTCGAAGGAGCCGCTCACGTCGGTCGACGTGCTGCCGACGCTGCTCGACTTGATGGGCATGTGGGACAGCCCCGCGATCGCCGACCACCGCGCGCGCATGGCGGGGCAGAGCCTCATGCGCGGCGGCTCGCCCCGCGACCAGGTGCGGCCGCTCACCAACTGCAGCGAATTGTGGGCGTGCGCGTTCAAGAACTGGGGCGCGATTTCCGGGACGCGCAAGCTGATCGCCACGTCGTGGGACCACCAATGGAACTGCTTCGACGTCGCGACCGATCCGGACGAGATGCAGGACTTGGGCCCGGAGGCGTGCGCCGATTTGAGCCCGTTCGCCGAAAAAGCGATGGGGGGACGACCTTTCTCGGCGAAGTAATCGTAGAGTGCCGGGGTGAGAAGGACGTGGTACATACGCGTCCGTATGTCACGCCCTCCCAGGAGCCACCCCATGCGCTTGTCATCGCTCGCCCCGCTCGCCCTCGTCCTCCTCGGCGCGGGCGGACCGTCCTGCGCGTCGAAGTCCCCGAGCCACGAGCTTGCCGACCCCGTCGACACGGACGCCGGAGCCTCCTCGCCGGACAGCGGCGCTTCCACGCTGGCGGAGCCGCCCGCGGGCCAGGGCGTCCAGTACAAGATGGTGACGACGCTCGATCCCGGGCAGGAAATTGAGCGCGTTCAATTCTTCCAGGTGCCGCCCGAGGGGCTGTACGTGAACCGCGAAGAGGTGCGCTACACGCCGGGCAGCCACCACGTCCTCATCTACAAGACGCCGTACACCACGATTCCGACGGTGGACGAGCGCGGCAAGACGCACGACACGCGCGGGCCCATCGACGCGCCGAACGGCGGCACCGGCGACTGGAAGATCGACGGCGTCGTCGCCGGCGCGCAGTCGGCGAACGCGCCGCCCGTCGTCGACGGACTGCCGCCGAACGTCGCCGTGAAGCTCGAGGGCAACACCGTCCTCCTCATGAACACGCACTACCTGAACGCCGGCACCACGCCGCTCACCGTCGACGCGCGCGTGAACCTGTGGACGATCCCGAAGTCGCAGGCGACCGTCGAGGCCGGCATTCTCTTTTTCTACGACCCCATCATTCGCATCGGCGCGCGCGCGTCCGGCTACGCGGAGATGTCGTGCCCCGTGAACCGCGACATCACCGTGCTCAACCTGCAGACGCACATGCACGCGCGCGGCCTCGGCGGGCAGGCGTTCGTGCAGGCCCCGGGCAGCGGCAGCGCGCCGCAGATGATCTACGAGAGCAAAAACTGGGAGCAGGTCCCGGTGAAGCCGTTCCAGCCGGGGATGCCGATCCAGGCGGGGTCGACGCTCAACTACCACTGCAACTACCAGAACGACGAGGACCACACGATCGTCCAGGGCCCGACGACGCGCGACGAGATGTGCATGATCATCGGCGTCTACTACCCGAGGGACGTCAAGACGGAGCTGTGCAGCATCGACGGGACGTACGACGGATTCTCGCTCGGCGGCACCTGGTACGGGCCGCCGGGCGGCAACCAGACCTGCACGCAGTCTCTCTTTTGTGTGAGCCAGGCGACCAGCGAGGACACCGCGTACGACTGCCTCTTGCGCGCGTGCCGAAGCGCGACGCCGCTGCTCGACGACGCGGTCAAATGCAATTTCATCAACGGAGCGCCCTGCAAAGAGCAGTGCAAGGCCGACGCGAAGCCCGGAGCGTGCGCGCAGGCCTGCGTCCAGAAGGCGTGCGGCGACAAGATCGCGGCGTGCCAGAACGCCGGTCCCTGCCCGTAACGCGTCACGCCGCCGCCGGCGCGCGTCCCATCACCATTCACATCACCAGAGGACGTCCTGGTCCTCGGTGACGCCGAGCACGCCCGCCAGCGCGAGCTCGCCGCCGCCGGGCACGGTCACCCGACCCGAATAGACGCCCGCCGGCTGGATGAAGCGCGAGGAGACGAGCCCCAGGTTCGTGCGCTCGGCGTGCGCGCCGCCCGGGGCGAACGTGAGATCGAGCGCGTCGCACGCGGTGCGCAGGCGCCACGGCTCGAGCGGGCGCGCGGCGTCGAAGTCGAAGCGCCCTTCGCCGAGCGGGAAGAGGTCGCCCTCCACCCAAAGCGCGCACTCGGCCTCACCGAGGAAGCCCTGCACCACGTTGAAGGCGACCCGCTCGCCGGTCGTCGCGCAGCCGAGGGCCCACGCCCACCGCCACTGCGTGCGGCGCGGGAGCAGCCCGCTCGTGTAGTCGTAGCCGCCGAGCGCGCCGTCGAGAGGCAGGCGCGCGTCGCCGACGCGGAGCTCGCCGGTGACGGAGAGGAGCGGGCGCTTCTCGGTCGTGCCGACGCGGCCGCCCGGGAGCGCGACGACGGCGGTGAGCGCGTCCGGCGCCGCGGCGGCGTCCATGCGCGCGGTGAGCAGGAGGTCGCGCGCGCGCACGTCGATCGCGTAGACGGACGAGCCGGGGGGCCGCGCCATGTCGAACGCGAACGCGCCCGCGCGCAGGCGCGCGGAGCAGCCCTCGCCGGCGGCGTCGCCGACCTGGCACTGGAAGGGCGCGGTGATCGTGGCGTAGTCCGCGAGCATGCGACGCGAGGCGCGGTCGTACGCGAACACGAACGCGTTGCCGACGTAGCCGAGGCGCACGACCGCGACACCGACGTAGACGTCCTCCGTCGCGAGGCCGACGTAGAGCCACTTCTTGTGCTGCGCGATCCCGCGCAGCCCCTTGGCGCCGACGCGCGACAGGTCGACGCGCGGGACGCCTCCGCGGAAGGAGCCCGCGCGTAAGACGCCGGTGGACGGATCGACGACGGCGTGGGGCGCGGGCAGGAGGGTCCGCATGCGCCGCGCCTAGCTGCACTTCGCGTTGGGGCTGCCGGAGCAGGCCGTTGGGCACGCTTGGCTCGCCGTCGTCGTCTGGCCGCCCTTGCAGTCGAACAGGTAGATGTCGTTTCGGTCCACGCCGGCGACGTGGGGCACGATCGGGAGATCTTTGCCGCAGTAGGTGCCGTTCGCCTTGCCGAAGCACGGATCGCAAGTGTCGGGGTGGCCGTTCGGGAGCGGGACGCACCCGCTCGTGCACACGGTGACGTCGGCGACCGCGTCCCTCTCGCAGAGGTAGAGCTGGTCGGCGGGAGCGATGCAGGAGAGGCCGTTGTTGCCGCAGTACCAGCCGTCGTCGCGGCTGCGGCACGGGTTCGGGCACTGGGCGGCGTCGACACGCGCGTCGCTGAGGCTCTTCTCGAACGCCGCGTCGCCGACGGGCGGGCCCGCGTCGGACCGCGCGGTGTCGGGCGCGCCGTCGGCCGCCGAGGACGCGTCGAGGCAGTCGCCGCCGTCGCACGTCGCGCGCGGCGAATCCTTCGTGACGAAGTCGACGAGGAGCGTGCAGCCGGAGAGCGCGACGCACGCGGCGACGCCCGCCGCCCCACGCGAGAGCGCGGCGCGCCGGGCGCGCGGACGGGCGAAGGAGGGCGGCGTCACCCGACCATCTTACCCCCGCGAACGCTCATGGCGTAGTCGGGTGCAATCGTGCGAACATCTGCGTCAGAGGACCTCCCATGGCGCAAAAGAGCGCCAAGCCGCCGACCACCGGAGAATCGCACCCGCCGCCGCTCCCCGGCAGCGGGAGCCCGCCGCCGCTTCCGGGCAGCGCGGTGCCGCCGCCTTTGCCGACGGCCGCCGCGCCCCCCGTCAAGGCGAGCGAACGCCCGTCGCTTCCGCCGCCGCTCCCGAAGTTCGTGCACGAGCCGAAGGTGCAAGTCGAAGGCATCGACGCCGAGACGCTGCAGGGGCGCGGGAAGCTGCCGTCGTCGGTCGAAATCGACATGGAGGACCTCGAGCCGCCGTCCTCCGTCGGGGCCGGATCGATCGACAAGCTCCTCGCGCTCACCGGCGAGAGCTGGAACGTCGACGATCAGGTGCGGACGCTCAAGGACGCGAACGCCCCGACGCGAAGGGCGCCCGACCCGCCGAGCAAGCCGCGCGGCCTCGTGCTCCCGACGCCGTACGACATCGGCAAGCCGCGCACCGAGATCCCGCCGCCCGGGCCGCCGGGGCCGGAGTCGACGCCCGCGCCGGCGCCGACGTCGGCCTCCAAGCCGCCGCCGCTCGCGAGCCGCGGGAGCAAGCAGCCGCCGCCGCTGCCCGTGCGCTTCGCGCCGCCTCCCCCGTCGGGCTCCGAGCGGCCCGAGCGCGAGGCGCGCACGAGCAACCGCCCGCCGCCGATTCACACGTCGCCGTCGAGCATGCGGCCGCCGGCGCAATCGATGCCGCCGACGTCGATCGTGTCGTCGCTCTCTCAGGTGAGCCAGGTGAGCCAGGTGACCGGCCAGGGCCCGGTGACCGGCTCGCGACCGCCCGACGGCCTCGCGGGCTCGACGCTCGCCGAGCTACTCCAAGCGCGGGTGGTGACGCTCGAGGCCGCGGACGATCGCGTCGGGCTCGCGCGCGCCCACATCGAGATGGCCATCGCGAGCGAGGTGCTCGGCGACGAGAGCAAGAGCGTCGGCCACGCGGAGGCGGCGCTGCGCGTCGACTCCGAGCTCGCGAGCGCCCACGGGATGCTTCGCCGCCGCAAGCACGCGCGCGGCGTCATCGGCACGCTGCTCGCGCACCTCCAGCGCGAGCTCTCGGCGTCGACCGCCGAAGCGTCCACGGTGGAGCTCATCGTCGAGCGCGCGCGGCTCCTCGAGGCGAGCGGCGAGAAGTCCGACGCGATCCGCGCCGCGTGGGACCAGGCGCTCACCCGCGCGCCGCACCACGCCGCCGCGCTGAAAGGGCTCGAGTCCGAGCTCGTCGCGCGGACGAACGCGGACTTCGGCGCCGACGCGTACGACGCGCTCGCCGGGCACCTCGGCCGCATGGCGGACGCGTACGCGAGCGAGCCGCGCCTGGCCGCGTGGCTGCACGTCGAGCGCGCGCACATCCTCGAGCGACGCTTGGGCCGCGTGGACGCGGCGCGCGGCGCGCTTGAGCGCGCGGTGCGGCTCGATCCTGGCGTCGGGCCGGTGCGCGACGCGTACGTGAGCCACATCTCTGCGCAGCGGGACATGCCTGCGCTCGTCGAGGCGCTCGAGGAGGAGGCCGGCATCGAGACGAGCGGCGCACGCAGCGCGCGGCTCGAGCTCGAGGCGGCCACGATCGCCGACCGGCGCCTCAAGGACGACGCGAAGGCGGTCTCGCTCCTCGAGCGCGCGCTCACGCGCGAGCCCACGACGCCGAGCGTCGACCGCCGCGTGCTCGACGAGCTCGTCCGCCTCTACGAGGCGACGGCGATGTGGCCGGAGGCGGCGCGCGCACGGCGGCAACGCCTGCGCTACGTCCACGAGCCCGCGCACGTCTCGCACGAGCTTCGCACGCTCGCGATGGTGCACGAGCGCCTCGGCGATCTGGAGGGCGCGATCGCCGACATCCAGCGCGCGATGACGCTCGAGGACTCCGACCCCACGCTCGTCGAGACGCTCGACCGGCTCCTCGGCATGGCCGTAAAGGACGAGCAGCGCATGGCGCTGTGGCTCACCGAGTCGGCGCGCACCGAGGACGGCAAGAAGCGCGCGCGCGCGCTGTGCCGCGCCGCCGTGATCGCCGACGGCTCGCTCCAAAGGCCGGTGGAGGCGATCCGGCACCTCCGCGCGGCGTGGGTCGCGAGCCCCGGCGACTCCGAGACGCTCGACATGCTCTCGCGCCTGCTCTCCCCCGCGCCGTCGCAGCGCGTCGACGGCGACGTGCGCGCGCTCATCGACCTCTACCAGCAGGCGACGCAGTCGGCGTCGGACCCCGGCCGCCGGGTCACGTACCTCGAGCGCGTCGCGCTGCTCTGGGAGGAGCTCATCGGCGACGCGCAGCGCGCGGCGCGCGCGTACGAGGAGATCCTGTCGCTCGAGCCGGGGCGCCGCAGCGCGGTCCTCGGCCTCGCGCGCAACGCGGCGCGCTGCGGCGACGAGCGCGGCCTCGCCCGCGCCCTCCTCGACGAGGCGAAGATCGCCGCGGACGGCGTCGACGTGCTCGTCCTCAAGGTGCGCGCGGCCACCGCGTTGGCGCGTCACGATCCGGCGCGCGCGCTCGCGATCGTCCAGGAGGTGCTCGCGGCCGACGCCGCGCACGGGCCCGCGCGCGCGCTCGAGGTGCGCCTGCACGAGGAGTCGAGCCGCTGGGAGGCCGCCGCCCGAGCGCAGGCGGCGCGCATCGACCACACCTACGGCGGGCAAGAGCGCTTCCCGCTGTGGCTCAGCCTCGCGCAGATGCAGGACACGCGGCTGCGCGCGCCGCTCGACGCGCTCAAGTCCTTGCGGCAAGCGCGCGCGCTCGACCCGGCGCACCCGGTTCCGCCGGCGGAGATCGCCCGCGTGCTCGAGGCCACGGGCGACGATCGCGCGCTCCGCGACGCGCTCATCCAGCTCGCCTCCGACGCGCCGACGCGCGAGGAGCGCGCGCGCTTCCTCGTGCGCGCGGCGGAGATCGACGAGCTGCGCCTCGAGAACGACGAGTCCGCGTCGATGCACTACTCGCGCGCGCTCGCGGAGACACCCGAGGACGACATGGTCGCCGACCGCCTCACGCGCGTGCTCGCGCGCCGCGGCGCCGTGCGTCCGACGGTGAACCCGAGCGCGCGCGTCACGCCGGCGGCGCTCGGCGAGCGCGCCGCGCACCTCGCCAAGCGCTACGAGCGCGCGGGCTCGCCGCAGCAGGCGCAAATCTTCGGCTTCGAGTACGCGGCGCTGCTCGTCGAGCTCGATCAGGACCTCCCCCACGCGACGAGCCTCCTCGAGTCGATCCTCGCGGCGGAGCCGAGCCACATCCCCGCGCTGCGCACGCTCGAGGCGATCGCGCGGCGCACCGCAGCGTGGGCGCCGCTCGCGCGCGTGCTCTCGAAGCAGGGGGACGCGCTCGTCGACGTGCGCGGCCGCCTCGGCGCGCTGTGGAACCTCGCCGCGCTCGAGGAGTGGCGCCTGCCGGCGACGGACACGCCGACGACGACGTACACGCGCATCCTCGACCTCGACCCGACCGATCCCGGCGCGCTCGAGGCGACCGTGCGACGCGACCTCGGGCTCGCGCGGCGCGGCGACGCGCGCGCGCGCAAGGCCGTCATCTCAGCGCTCCGCGCGCTGTGCGCGCTCGCCTCCGACGACGGCTCGCAGCTGGCGATGCAGCTGCGCCTCGCGCTCCTGCTCGAGTCGCAGGCCGCCGACGGCGACAGCGGCGGCCTCGCCCGCGAGGCGCTCGACCGCTACCGCGCGGCGCTCTCGATCGATCCCGCGAGCGTGACCGCGGCGACCGGGCTCGCCCGCCTCTCCAACAAGCTCGGCGACGCGCCCGGGGCCGTCGAGGCGGCGATGTCCCTCGCCGGCCTCGCGACCGCGCCCAAGGCCAAAGCCCGGTACCTCCTCGACGCCGCGGAGATCCTCCTGGGGAGCGACGGCTCCGAGCGTCTCGGCCCCATCGACGAGCGGCAGGAGCGCGCCGGGCGCCTGCTGGAAGATGCGCTCGAGTCCGAGCCCGACTCGATCCCCGCGGCCGGACGCCTCGCGACGATCCGCATCGAGCAGCGACAGGCCGAGCGCCTCGTCGAGACCTTCCGCTCCGCCATCGCGCGCGCGCGGAGCCCGGACGCCATCGTCATGCTCGGCTCGGAGATCGCCCGCGTCGCGCGTGACGAGCTCGGCGATCTCACGCTCGGCATCGAGGCGATGCGCCGCGTCCGTGAGTCCGCGCCGAGCCACGTGCCGTCGCTGCTGCTCTTGAGCGAGCTCTGCATCGCGCAGCGCGCGTGGCCGGAGGCGGTCGAGGCGCTCGAGGCCGTCAACGCGATCAGCCGCGAGCCGGCGCCGCGGCTGACGGCGCTGTTCGCGCTCGCGAGCGTCTACGAGAAGGTGCTCGCGCGACCCGACGAGGCCGAGCGCGTCCTGCGCGTCGCGCTCACGATCGAGCCGACCAACGCGCGCGCGCTCCGCGCCCTCATCCACCGCCTCGCGACGTCCGAGTCCGAGTCCGAGGACGGCAGACCCGACGCCAAGCGCGAGATCGCCGACATGCTCTACACGCTCGCGGACGTCGAGCGCGACGAGGGGCAGAAGTCGACGATCCTCCTCGAGCTCACCGACATTCGCCTCGAGCTGGGCGATCGCACCGCCGCGGAGCGCGCGCTCATCGACGCCGTCGCGTACGCGCCGCGCAACCACAAGGCGTTCGCGAAGCTCGGGAGCCTGTTCCGCACGCGGCAAGGCCGCGACGTGGTCTCGTACGCGCGCGCGCTCACCCAGGTCGTCGCGCGCGGGCAGAAGATCGGCCACGTCGACCCGCGGTGGCTCGCCGCGTTGGGCCAGCTCGAGATCGAGGGCATGGGCCGCGTGCGCGACGGCGTCGTCCACCTGCAGAAGGCCGTACAGATGGACCCGACGCTCTACGAGACGCGCTTCGAGCTCGCGAGCGCGTACAAGCGCCTCGGCGCCAACGACGAGGCGACGCGCGTGCTCATGAGCATGCTGCTCCCGAACCCGCGGCCAATCCTGAGCGTCTCCGATCCGGCGACGGCGCTCGAGCTCCTCGAGACGACGCTCGGCGCCGAGCGCAAGACCGAGGACGCGCTCATCATCAGCGAGCTGCGCGCCATCTGCGGGGACCTGGACGAAGGGCGCCACGATTGGCTGCGCAAGCGCCGCTTGCCGCCGCTCGAGAGCCACCACACCGGGCTCGACCGCGCCGCGCTCGTCAGCCACGTGCTGCCGAACGAAGGGCGGCACGTGCTCCTCGAGGTCGCCGCGGCGATCGCCGGCGTCGAGAGCAAGCTCCTGCGCGCGGATCTCACCGAGCTCGGCATCTCGCCGCGTGATCGCATCGGCTCGCGCAGCGGGCACCCGACGCGCGCGCTGCTCGACCGCCTCGCGCGCGCGATCGGCGTCGCCGAGGTCGACCTCGTCGTGACGCCTCAGGTGACCCGTACGCGCGTGCTCGCGCAGGACTCGCTCTGGGTCGTCGTCCCCAAGACGCTGACCGAGCTGCCGGAGCCGACGCAGCTCGCGTCGCTCGCCCGCGCGCTCGCGCGCGTCGCGCTCGGCGTGCCGTGGCTCGAAGAGCTCCCGCCCCCGCACGTCGAAGCGCTGCTCGTGGCGTCGGCGCGCACCGTCGTCCCGAAGTACGGGGTGGACGACATCGACGTCATCGCCGCCAAGCTCGTCGCGCAGTACGAGCCGGGCGTGGCCAAGACGCTCTCGCGTAAGCAACGCAAGCTCCTCGAGGAGCTCTCGCCGCACCTCTCCGGCGCGTCCGGTCGGCCCATCCCGGTGGACACGTTCATCGGCGCGCTCGCCCGCGCGGAGCTGCGCGTCGCGTACCTCCTGACGGGTGATCTCCTCGCGACGATCGACGAGCTGCGCGGCCTCGACCCGACGTTCTTGCAGGCGACCGACGAGCCAGGGCGCGAGTCGCTCGCCAAGGTCCTCGAGCATACGTTTGCGGGTGACGTCATTCGCTTCGCGCTCACGCCCGAGGCGACCGCGCTGAGGCGGCGCGTCGCCGCGACCTGGACCTGACGCTCGCCTCCGCCGCCGGCGACACCTCAGCGAGCTATGGAATAGCGCTGCGCAGACGCGGCAAGCTCGCCTCTCTGCCCTTCGCGCTCAGCGCGACGCGCACGAGCCGGAGCGGCTCCGCGATGCCCTTCACGCTCGCCTCGAAGCGCTCGCCCGCAAGGACGAGCGCCTGCGTCTCGGGCCGCAGCGCGGCCAGCGTCGCCTCCTCGAGGACGAGCTCGCCCGAACGCGCGAGGTGCTGCACGCGTGACGCGACGTTCACGGTCTGCCCGAAGTAGTCGAGCGAGCCGTTCGCGGTGACGACGTAGCACGCGCCCGCGTAGAGCCCGAGCTTGATGCCGATCGACCCTCCGTGCTTGTGCGCAGCGCGGAACCGCTCGAACTCGCTGAGCGACTCGACGGCGGCGGTGACGCAGTCGCTGAGATCGGTGAACGCAGCCATCACGGCGTCGCCCATCGTCTTGACGACGACGCCCCGGTGCGCGTCGATGATCTTTCGCAAGACGTCGAAGTGGTCGTCGACGAGGCGAAAGGCCGCGGCGTCGCCGACCTCGG
>JAYVXL010000197.1:0-2267 GCA_043785185.1 Myxococcales bacterium | reverse complement strand
CTTGCGCACGCGATCGCGCAGGGCCTCGGGCGCCTTCATCCACCGCGTCGCGGCGCCCTCGGGGCGCGCGAACTGGTCGTCGGCGAGCGGCAGATCGCTCGGTGTCAAGACGACCGACACGTTCGCCGCGACCGGCTGGTAGTACGTGCCCTCGGCCGCGGACGCGCGCGGCGGAGTCGGCGGCGGCGCGGCGGCGGAGACGGGCGGCTTGGCGGGCGGCCGCGGCGCCGCCGGAGGGGTGCAGGCGGCGACGACGCCGAGCGCGAGGGCGAGCCGGCGCGCGGCCGGCGCGAGCTTTGTCGTCCTCACCGTCACGTGGTACCCCAAGCTAGCGCGCGGCCCGCGCCGCCGCCCACCTTTCCGCATGAAGCGTTCGCCGCCGCCGAAGTCGGTCACCGCCCCGCGCCTGCCTCCGCTGCGCTTGTTTCTCCTCGCCGGCGCGGCGGTCGCGTGCGCCGTCTGGGCGGTCGCCCACCACTACACGCGGCCGCATCCGCCGATGCTCGTCCCGGCAGAGGCGGCCGCGGAAATCCCGGCGCCGAGCGTGATCGAGGTTCGCTGACCTGCTACGAAAGGCGCGTGGGCAAGGAAGACACCCTCGTCATCCACGAGATCTACGCGAGCATTCAAGGCGAATCGACGTTCGCCGGGCTCCCGTGCACCTTCGTGCGAACGACGGGGTGCAACCTCCGCTGCACGTGGTGCGACACGCCGCAGGCGTTCTACGGTGGCGCGCGCATGCCGCGAGCAGAGGTGCTCGCGAAGGCGCTCGCGACCGGCACCCTGCTGGTCGAGCTCACCGGCGGCGAGCCGCTCCTCCAGCCCGGCGTACTCGTCCTGATGCGCGAGCTGTGCGACGCCGGCCGGACAGTCCTCGTCGAGACGAGCGGCGAGGCCGACGTCGCGCGCGTCGACCCGCGCGTGCACAAGATCATGGACCTGAAGGCCCCCGGCTCCGGCGAATCGGCGCGCAACCGCTGGAGCAACCTCGAGCACATCACCGCGCGGGACGAGCTCAAGTTCGTCCTCGCGAGCCGCGAGGATTACGAGTGGATGCGCGACACGCTGCGCGCCCGCGGGCTCGCCGCGCGCACGAAGAACCTCCTCGCGAGCACCGTCTTCGGCAAGCTCGCCGCGCGCGACCTCGTGGCGTGGGTGCTCGAGGACAAGCTGCCCGTTCGCGTGCAGCTGCAGATGCACAAGTACATCTGGGCGCCCGACGCCGTCGGCGTCTAAGCGCAGCGATCAGTCGGGCAGACCTGGGCGAAACGGCGAGCCCGGGAGCTTGATCTTCTGCTCGACGTAGTCGGACGGGACCTCCACGCGCGGGTGCGCCGAGCCTTCCACGGCGTCTTTGGCCTCGAGCCGGAAGACCTCGCGCCCCGCGTCGTCGACCTCCACCGCGCGAAGCGGAAAGCGCATCGTCACCGCGAGGGCGCGCAGCCACGGCGGCGGCGTGATGCCGTTCGACGTCATGCTGGGATCGACGAACGGCAGCCCTTCGTGCACGCACGCGCTGCTGCTGGCCTTGCCGCGCTTCTGCTCGAAGACCTCGCAGTCGAGGCCGGCGATCTTGAGCTTCTTGCCGATCGCCACCAGCGGAAACGCGCCGGCGTCGGCGTCGGCGTCGGCGGGCGGCAGCTCGACGCGCGCGAAGACCTTCTCGTCCTCCGCGAACGTGACGAGGCGCCGCAGCGTGACGTCGACGATCGTGATCGCCGCGAGACCGCGGAGGTTCGTGGGGGACGCGTAGCGGACGCGGTCGTGCTTGATGAGCAAGGTTACCTGGACAGCGTCCTTGAGGCCCGCGCCGGTGAGCGCCAAGTGGACGACGCCGTCCCAGCCCGGCGCGCCGACGACGAACGGCGGAAAGGGCGGACCGGATGGCGTCAGCTTCGCGCTCGCGCTCGCGCTCGCGACGGGCCGGATGGACGCGTCGGCCGAGGCCGAAGCCGACGCCGCCGCGACCGGCGCGCCCGCGTCCGTCGCCGGAGGGCGCTTGTCACGGCAGCCCGACGCGAGAGCCACGACGGCGACGGCGGCCGCCGACCGCGACGCGACACCCGCTCGATTCACCGCTCCCCCATCATGAACTGCCGGTACGTCATCACGTCCTCGCTCGACCCGAGGACGAGCGGCGTGCGCTGGTGCAGCGCGCTCGGCTTGAGGTCGAGGATGCGCTGCGTCCCGTCGGTCGCGGCCCCGCCAGCCTGCTCGAAGAGGAACGCCATCGGGTTGGCCTCGTAGAGGAGGCGCAGCTTGCCGGC
>JAYVXL010000196.1:0-7587 GCA_043785185.1 Myxococcales bacterium | reverse complement strand
GCGCGTCAGGACGGAGCGGGGAGTGCCCATACGAGCTCGAGCGTACACCAAACCCCGGCCCTCCGAGGATGGACGATGCGCCCGCGTACCCATTCAAATTGCGACTCCGCCCCGAGGAATCGGCCGTAGGATCCACGCCCATGGGTTGCCTCTTCTGCAAGATCGTCGCGCGCGAGATCCCGTCCCAGATCGTCTACGAGAACGAGCACGTCCTGTCCTTCAAGGACCTCCACCCTCAAGCGCCGACGCACGCGCTCATCATCCCGAAGAAGCACCTCACGGGGATCGACGACGCGGCGGGCGCCGACAAGGAGGTGCTCGGCGAGCTGATGCTCGCGGGGCGCCACGTCGCGCGCGAGCTGGGGCTCGGCGAGAAGGGGTACCGCCTCGTCGTCAACCAGGGGCAGGACGGCGGGCAGAGCGTGTTTCACCTCCACATGCACGTCCTCGGCGGGCGGCCGATGGTCTGGCCACCGGGCTGAGGCGCGCCGCCACCGACGCCCCTAGATCTCCTGGCCGCCGCCGAGCTCGCGCGCGATCGCGTCGAGGAGCGCGCGCTCTCCGTCGTTCGGCCCGGCCGGCGTCTCGCGCGCGAAGCGCGGCGCCTCGGGCCGCCGGACAAGCTCGCCGTCTTTGACGTGCACGCGCAGGTGCGCGCGCGTAATCCGGCCGAAGCGCTCGCCCATCCCGACGAAGAGCGCGACGAGGTCCGGGCCCACCGCGCGCCGCGGCCCCGGGCGGACGCGCAGCACGCGGCCACCGGGCAGCAGCGCGACCAGGCCGGCGACGAGGTGATCGGCCGGGTCACGGAACGGATCGCGCGCGCCCGGCGCGCCGGCCGCGAGCCACTGCGCGACGGTGAGCGCCGGGTCGGCGCCGTCGCCGAGGTCGAGCGTCAGCGCCTCCTTGCCGAGCGCCGCCTCGACCCCGGCGAGCGTCAGCGCAGCGTCCACCTCGGCGACGAGGCTCGCGCGGTCGAGCGTGACGCCGCTCACGCGCGGACCTCGCGCGGCGCGACCGCGTCGTCGTACGGGTTCGGCGAGGCGGGCGGCAGGAGGTTTCCGGGGTTCAAGACGCCGTTCGGATCGAAGGCGCGTTGCAGCGCGCGCACGACGCTCACGCCTTCGCCGAGCTCGGCGCCGAGCCGCGGCGCCTTCGAGCGGCCGACGCCGTGGTGGTGCGAGAGCGTGCCGCCGGCCGCGATCGCAGCGTCGAGCGCCGCGGGCCACGCGCGGTCGTAGCTCTGGGCGCAGCCCTCGTCCCACGAGGCTCCGGGCTTGCCCGACGAGCTGCCGGCGAACGAGAAATAGATGCAGCACCCGTCGGGGTACGCGTGGCTGAAGTGCGCCATCACGAAGACGTGCTTGCCGAGCGCGTGGCGGACGGCGTCGTAGAGCGCCCCGAGCTTCGACCAGGGGGCGGCGACCTCCATCGTGTCGGCCCAGCCGCCCGCCGCGAATACCGGCGCCTGGCGGTAGCTCACCGAGTAGCGATGAAGCAGCCACTTGCGCGCGGGCCCTTCGCCTTCGTACGTCGCGCGCTGCCTTTCGAGCATGCGGCGCGCCGCTTCGGCGTCCGCCGCGGGGCCGTCGCCTTCGCCTTCGAAGACGAGGATCAAGAGCGCGCCCCCGAGCAGCGGCGCGGCGCGATCGACGAGCTCGTTCAGGACGCGCGGCTGGCGAAGGAGGGTGCGCAGCGCCGAGCCGCCCATGCCCGGCGCGGCCTGCGCCTGCTTCTCGCCGCGCGCGCGCTTCACGCTCCCTTGCCGTGCGAGCATCGCGTCGAACGGGTCGTACAGGCGCGACACCGCTGGCCGCAGGCCGGCTTGAAAGAGCGCGCGCATCCCCTCCCAGCCGTGCTCGGTCGTCGGAAACGAGAACGCCGCGAAGGCGCGCGACGCCGGCGCGGGGTGGAGGCGCAGCGACACGCTCGTCACGATCGCGAGGGTCCCCTCGCTCCCGATGACCAGCGGCACGAGGCTCGGCCCGTCCGTGCGGTGCTCGAGCGTGACGACATCGCCTTTGCCGGTCACGCACTCGAGCCGCGTGACCATGTCTTCGATTTTGCCGTAGCGGCCGGAGCACTGCCCGGCGCTGCGCGCGGCGACCCAGCCGCCGACGGTGCTGCAGAGGATCGACGACGGGAAGTGCCCGAGCGTGAAGCCGCGGCGGCCGAGGTTCTCCTCGAGCGGCACGCCCATGTGCCCGGCCTCCACCTCGAGCAGCGGCGCGTCCGGCTCGAACCTGCGCCATCGCGCCATCCGCTTCAGGTCGACGACGAGGACCTTCGATGTCGGCAGGATCCCCGCGCACACGCCGCTGCCGGCGCCGAACGGCACGAGCGGCGTTCCGGTCGCGTTCGCCCAGCGCACGATGCGCCCGACCTCGTCGGTCGTCTCCGGCCACACGATGGCGCCGGGGCGGTGCGGCGCGACGTTGCCCGCGCGAACGGCCAGGTGGTGGCGCGGCCACAGGTCGCGCGCGTAGGCGACGCGATCGGCCGCGTCGTCGCTCACGCGGAGGCCTGGCAGCGCCTCGCGCACGGCCCGTCCGCCCAGATCACCGCCCATGCGGCCGAGCGTACATCAGCTTGCGCTCTCGGGCCTTACGCCGTAACCCTTCGCTTCCGATGCCCGCAGTACGCCCGGACAAGACGCTCGCCCTTGCCATTCGCCAAGGGGTCCTCGTCGTCGACGGCGCCATGGGGACGCAGCTCTACGAGCGCGGCGTCCTCTACAGCGTGTGCTTCGAGGAGCTGAACGTCTCGCGCCCCGAGATCGTCGAGCGCGTGCACGAGGACTACCTCCGCGCGGGCGCGCAGGTCATCGAGACCAACACGTTCGGCGCGCACGCGATGCGCCTCGAGAAGCACGGCCTCGCCGGGCGCGTCCGCGAGATCAACGAGGCGGCGGTGAAGGTCGCGCGCAAGGCCGTGTCGCAGCACCCGGCCGCGCACGCGTACGTGCTCGGCGCCGTAGGTCCGAGCGGCTACTTCCTCGGTGAGGCGAGCCCGGAAGATCTCGCAAAGGTGAAGGCCGCCATGTTCGAGCAGGCCACCGCGCTCGTGGGCGCGGAGGTCGACGGCCTCGTCATCGAGACGATTCGGCAGACGAGCGAGCTGCGCGTGGCCGTCGAGGCGCTCGTCGCCGCCGCGGGCGCCGCCGGGCGGAACGTCCCGGTCGTCGCGTCGGTGTCGCTCGACGAGCACGGCCTCATGGCCGACGGTACGCCGGCGCTCGAGATCGCGCGCCTCGCCAAGGAGTGGGGCGCGTCGGTCGTCGGCGTGAACTGCTCCGACGGCCCGATGGGCGTCATGACGGCCATCGAGCAGATGGCCCCCGTCGGTCTGCCCCTCTACGCCGTACCGAACGCCGGCCTCCCGCGTCGCGTCGACGACCGCATGGTCTACATCTCGACGCCCGAGTACTTCGGCGTCTACGCGCGTCGCATGTTCAAGCTCGGCGTCCGCATGATCGGCGGGTGCTGCGGCACCACGCCCGAGCACATCAAGCGCATCGCCGGCGCGGCACGCATGGCGGGCGCCGCGCTCGACAAGGGCGAGAAAGGCGAGAAGGAGGAGAGCGAGGGGTCGTGGTCGGCGATCGAGGCGCGCCCGGAGGGCGCCTGGTCCGAGCTGCCGCACGAAGGCCCGACCGGCACGCGCCCGCTGCCGCGCGCGAACAAGAGCGCCCTCGCCGCGAAGCTCGGGCGCGAGTTCGTCGTCTCGGTCGAGGTGAACCCGCCCGTCGGCCTCGACCCGACGCGCGCGGTCGCTGCCGCCAAGATGCTCAAGGCCGGGGGCATTCACGTCATCAACATCGCCGACGGCGCGCGCGCGCAGGCGCGCATGAGCAACGTGGCGATGGCGACGCGCATCCAGCGCGAGGCGGAGATGGAGACGATCCTCCACGTCTGCGGCCGCGACCGCAACCTGCTCGGCACGCTCGCGCACCTCCTCGGCGCGCACGATCTCGGCCTTCGCAACCTCGTCATCATCACCGGCGATCCGCCGAAGATGGGCGATTTCCCCGACGCGTCGGCGGTCTACGACCTCGACTCGATCGGCATCCTCAAGCTCGCCGCGCGCTTGAACCACGGCACCGATCCGGGCGGCAAGCCGCTCGGCGGCGTCACGAGCTTTCTCCTCGCGACGGGCGCGGAGCCGGCGGCGCTCAACTACGCGCGCGAGCTCGAGCGCCTGCGCCACAAGAAATCCGCCGGCGCCGAGCTGATCATGACGCAGCCCGTCTACGATCCGAGCGTCCTCGAGAAGTTCTTGAACGACATCGAGCCGCTCGGCCTGCCCGTCCTCGTAGGCCTCCTCCCGCTCGCGAGCTACCGCAACGCCGAGTTCCTTCACAACGAGGTGCCCGGCATGCAGGTGCCGCAGGCGGTCCGCGATCGCATGAAGAAGGCGGGCAGCGGGGCGCCCGCGCGCAAAGAGGGCGTCGCGATCGCGCGCGAGATGCTGCAGGCGGTGCGCGGGCGCGTCGCCGGCGCGTACGTGATGCCGCCGCTCGAGCGCTACGAGCTCGCGCTCGAGGTCGTCGACGGATTCATGGGCCCGGTGTCGGCGGACGTGCTCGCGAGGTTCGGCGGGTGAAGAGGCCGCAGGATCGCGCGACGGCGGCGCGCCTCGCGGGCCCGGCGGCGCTCGTGCTCGCGGCGCTCGCGCTCGCCTACGTCCTCGCGCGCGCGATCCGCATGATCGCCGACGCGCCGGACGACGCGCCCGACGCCGCGCTCGCCATGGGCGCAGCGGGGGACGCCGGCGACGACGCGCGCGCGCCGCTCCCGCCGCGGTGCACGGCGCGCGACGACGTCGCGCTCGCGGCGGGCAGCTACGAGATGGGCGACGCGTGGGTCCTTCGCGATCGCGTCCTCGTCGGCGTGGCGCGCAACGAGGGAGGAAAGCGGGTGGCGGGCCTCTTGACGCTCGCGCGCGCAGGCGACGACGTGACCGCGCCGCACGTCGACGACGTGGGCGAGCTCTTGGCCGACGCGCCGCCGCCGAAGGCGCTCGTGCTCGGCGGCGCGCCGGTGCTCGCGTTCTTCCCGCGCCCACAAAAGGGCGGCGCGCGCGAGCTCGCGATCGGCGCCGCGCGCATCGCGCAGCAGAGCGACTCGTCTTTTGCGTTCGACGTCGCCCCGCGCGCCGGTCCCTTCGCCGGCGAGGCCGCCGTGGTTTGGGACGAGGACGCCGCCGGCGCGCCGCGCGGCGTCGTGAAGCTCGCGCTCCTCCCGCCGTCACCTGCCGCGGGCGGCGGCGCGCCGCGCGTCGTCTCGCCCGACGGAAGCGACGCCGACTCGCCGCGCATCGCCGCGCGTCCAGGCGGCGCCGGGTATTGGATCGCCTGGCTCGCGAAGAAACCGGAGCCCGAGCGCGACGCCGCGCCGGAGCTCGAAGGCCCCGGTGAAACGCGCCAGTCCACGTGGCTCGAGGTCGCGCAGGTCGACGCCGCCGGCGCGCCCATCGGCGCCCCCGTGCGCGTCGCGAGGGCCGGCGCCCACGTCGAGTCGTTCGACCTCGCGGCGCGCGACGACGCGCTGGACCTTCTCGTAAAGGACGACGAGCAGCCCGGTGACGGCGAGGGCGCGCGCCTCGTCCTCGTGACGCTCCGCGGCGCGGACGTGTCCGTGCGCGTCATCGCGCCGCGCGGCGTCGGCGGCGGCGTGCCCGATCTGCTCCCGTCCGCGGCGATCTTCCGCGACCTCACCGATCGAGCGCGCGCGATCCCGCTCGCGACGGACACGCCGGACGCGGGCCCGCCGCGCGAGAGCCTCGAGCCCGCGCTCGACGACGCGCGCCCGCTCGCGGCGCTCGGCGGGCGCGTCCTCGCCGGATTTCCCCGCGATTCCGCCAAACCGCTCGGTCTTTTGCGCTGTTTCGCGCCCGACGGGAAGCAATGATCGGGCCCCTCTTCCTTCCCCGGGCCGGTTGGACTAAGTATTTGGCGTGCTGACGCGATCAAGGAACGTACCCGGGCCTATAGCTCAATCGGTCAGAGCCCCCGGCTCATAACCGGGCCGTTCCTGGTTCGAACCCAGGTGGGCCCACCTGGATAAATTCCGCTTCGCTTTTTTCGGTTACCTGCGAGCAGCTGCTGCAAGGAGTTTCACGTTGACCATTCCCGAGCAGATCAAGATCCTGGAAGAGCTGGCGCGCCTCGACGCCGACCTCAAGACGATGGATGAGGAGCTTACGGGCGATCGCTCCACCCTGACGACGCTGAAGGCGAGCCTGAAGAAGCTCGAGGACAAGCGCGGCGAGGGAAAGACGGCGCTCGACGCGAACGAGAAGAATCGCAACGAGTTCATCACCGACGTGCGCACGATGATGCAGCAGGTGGAGCACTCGCGCGAGAAGTTGAATCGCTCCCGCACCGAGCGCGAGTCGAACGCCGCGCAGCGCGAGCTCGAGGAGCTCCGCAAGCTCCTGCGGGATCGCGAGGACGAGATCGGTCGCCTCACCACCGAGGGAGACGCGCTGAGGCTCTCGCTCGAGGGGACGGAGGAGGAGATTAAGAAGGTGGAGACCGAGCTCGGCTCGAGCGAAGGCGCCATCACCCAGAAGCTTCGCAGCGTCGAGGCGCAGCGCGCCGAGCGCCAGAAGTCGCGCGACGAGGTCTCGAAGAAGCTGCCGCCGGTCGTCTACCGTCGCTACGAAGTGATCCGCGGCCGCCGCGGCGTCGGCATCGCGCAGACGTCGGACGGCACGTGCAAGGCCTGCAACATGGCCCTGCCGCCGCAGCTTTACCACCGGCTCCGCCGCGAGCCGCTGATCGAGCAGTGCCAGTCGTGCCAGCGCCTCATTTACTTCGTGCCCCCGGTGGCGTCGCAAGAAGCAGAGCACTGACGCCCTTGCGGCTTCGTCGCTCCGTCCTCGTCAGAAGGGGGAACTCCCGTTGAAGAGCTGTCCGGCGTGCAAGAGGGTGTATCCGGACGACGCGGGGTTCTGCCCCGCGGACGGGACGGGGCTCATAACGGCCAGCATGGTGCCGGTGGCGTCGACGGAGGACGTGCGCATCGGCGCGCGCCTCTGCGACCGCTACGAGGTCCGCCGCGTCGTGGCGGACGGCGGCATGGGGCGCGTCTACGAGGGCATCGATCGCCAGACGAACACGCGGATCGCGATCAAGGTGCTCCACGACGACGTCGCGCGCGACGAGGTCGCCGTCGAGCGATTCAAGCGAGAGTACGAGCTGTCGAAGTCGCTGCCGCACGACTACATCGTCAACGTCATGGACTTCCAGCGCGACCCGGCGCTGAACGTCCAGCTGCTGGTCATGGAGTTCCTCGACGGCGAGGAGCTCCGGCTCACGATCAAGCGCGAGAAGTCCATCGCGCCCGAGCGCGTGCTCCGGATGCTCTCGCAAGTCGCCAACGGCCTCGACGAGGCGCACGCAAAGAACTTCGTCCACCGCGATCTCAAGCCGGACAACATCTTCCTCTGCGGCTCGCGCGAGGGAGACATCACCAAGATCCTCGATTTTGGCTCGGTGAAGGACAAGAACAAGGACGCGAAGAAGCTCACCGTGCTCGGCACGACGATCGGCTCGCCGTTCTACATGGCGCCCGAGCAAGCGCA
>JAYVXL010000195.1:0-7604 GCA_043785185.1 Myxococcales bacterium | reverse complement strand
CCGCGCGTCCGGCCACCCGAGGTCCCGGGCGTGACGTTCAGCGTGACTTTTCCTTTGCTGGCGTCGATGTGGAACGGGCGCGACTCGTTCAAGTCGGTGCCGACGAGGCGGTACTCGTCGCTCACGCCGAGCTTCGCGTCGCACGGGGCGTCGCAGGCCTTCGCCCACGTCGACTCGGCCGAGCGCTTCTCCAGCGTGACGGCGGAGGGCGAGTCGATGTGAACCTCGACGGTCCCGTCCTCCTGCTTCGGCTCCGCCTTCGCGTCGGCGGCGGGCTTGGTGTCCGCCGGCACGTCGGCGCTCGTGAGCGACGTGGTGCTGGTGCGGGTTGCGGACTCGGGGACCGGCGTGGGGGCCGCGACCGGCGCGGGCGCCGGCGTGAGGGGCGCGTCGGGCGTCGCCGCGACGGCGTCGGCGTTCGTCGGCTTCTTGCCGCGCTTCTTCGTCGTCGGCGCCGCGGCGGGCGCCGGCATCGGGGACGAGCCGTCGGAGACCGCGTCGGCCTTCTTCGTCGCCTTCTTGCGGCCCGCCTTCGCAGGCTTTTTGTCGGCCGGCGCGGTGGTGGCGGCCTGCGCGTCCGACGGCGCGGCGAACGCCGGCGTGGACAGCATGAGGACGTGGGCGGCGAACACCGAAGCGCAGATCCCGACGATTCGCATCAGACACCTCCTGAAGGGCGGCAGTCTGTAGCTCACGATCCCCGCTCGCGGGAGGGCGAATCGCACATTTCGTTGACGCCGCGTTGGCGGCCGCGCGCGGGCGCGCCGAGATCCGGTCCTCCAACGCATATTTTTCCCGTGAAGGCGGAAGGCCGCGCCCGGCCGACTTGGTCTCCCATCGCTGCGCGTCCTCGACGCTCGTGCGCGCGGTGTTCGGTCACGCGTCGTTCGTCCTCGGCAGCGAGGCGAGCTACGCCGGCTGGCACCGCTCGCTCCCCGCCGCGCTCGCGGCCGGCCTCCTCGTGGCGATCGACGAGGGCGACAACGACGACGCGCCCGACGACCGCGCGTGATTTCACGCGCCGTTTCGGCTACGAGCAGACGGTGAGCCTCGCCGCGATCACGCTCCTCAAGGACGCCGACGTGTTCGCGCCCGAGCCGCTCGGCCGGCGCGATCTCCTCGTGGGCGGGGGAACGATCCTCGCGATGGCGGAGAAGCTCGACGCCGCCGCGCTCGCGCCGCTGGGCTGCGCCGTCGTCGACCTCGGCGGCGCGCGGCTCGTGCCGGGCCTGCTCGACGCGCACGTGCACCTCACCGGCGGCGGCGGCGAGTCGGGGCCGAGCTCGCGCGTGCCTCCGGTCGTCATGGGGGAGCTCGCGCGCGCAGGCATCACGACGGCGATCGGCGTCCTCGGCACCGACGGCACGACGCGCGACGTGGCCGCGCTCGTCGCGGCGACGCTGGGCCTGCGCGAAGAAGGCCTCTCGGCGTGGTGCTGGACGGGGAGCTACGAGGTCCCGCCGATCACGCTCACCGGCTCGGTGCGCGGCGACGTCGCGTTCGTCGACCCGATCCTCGGCGTCGGAGAGCTCGCCATCAGCGACCACCGCTCGTCGCAGCCGACGTTCGACGAGCTCGTGCGCATCGCCGCCGACTGCCACGTCGCGGGGATGATGAGCGGCAAGGCGGGCGTCCTTCACCTCCACGTCGGCGACGGGCCGCGCGGCCTGTCGCTCGTTCGCCGCGCGCTCGACGAGACCGAGCTGCCGCCGCGCGTCTTCTACCCCACGCACGTGAACCGCAAGACGCGCCTCTTCGCGGAGGCGCTCGCGCTCGCCGCGCGCGGCTGCCCCATCGACGTGACCGCGTTCCCCGTCGAAGAGGGAGAGGACGCGTTCGCCGCGCCCGACGCGATCGAGCGCTATTGGGCGAGCGGCGCGCCCGCGCACCTCATCACCGTCAGCTCCGACGGCGGTGGCTGCTTGCCGACGTTCGGTCCCGACGGCCGCCTCGTCGCGATGGACGTCGGCCACCCGCAGGCCGTCGCCGAGACGCTCGCGACGCTGCTGCGGCGCGGCCACGCGCTCGAAGCTGTCCTGCCGGTCTTCACGCGCAACGTCGCGCGCGTCTTGCGCCTCGCCCGCAAGGGCGAGGTCAGGGTCGGCGGCGACGCCGATCTGGTGGTGCTTGACGACGCGCACCGCATACGCGAGGTGATGGCGGGTGGGCGCTTCCTCGTCCGCGGCGGCCAGCAGACTTCCTTCGGTACCTTCGAGCGCGTGAGAGCGAGTTCATGAGCCCAGCAAAAATCCCGACCGACCGCAAACGCGGCTACATCGTCCCCGTCGGCGGCGCCGAGGACAAGGAGGGGCAGTCCAACATCCTCCGCAAGTTCCTCGACGTCTCGGGCGGCGAGAGCGCGCGCATCGTCATCATCCCGACCGCCTCGACGCTCGAAGACACCGGGCGCCGCTACGAGAAGCTCTTCAAGAAGCTCGGCGCCGACGAGGCGAAGGCGCTCCCCTTCGCGACGCGCGACGACGCGAACAAGAAGGAGTGGCTCGATTACATCGACAAGGCGCACGGCATCTTCATCACCGGCGGCAACCAGCTGCGCCTCACGACGATCCTCGGCGGCACGCTCGTCGCGCGCGCGATCCGCCGCGCCAACGCGCACGGCGTCACCGTCGGCGGCACGAGCGCGGGCGCGGCGATCCTGAGCGAGCACATGATCGCGTTCGGCGCCGAGGGGCACACGCCGCACGCCGGCGCGGTCACGCTGGTGCCCGGCTTCGGGCTGACGAACCGCATCATGATCGATCAGCATTTTCGCCAGCGCGATCGCCTCGGTCGCCTCCTCACGGCGCTCGCCTACAACCCGTTCGCCGTCGGCGTCGGCCTCGACGAAGACACGGCGGCGTTCATCGACTCGGAGCGCAAGCTCACGGTGGTCGGCGCCGGCGCGCTCACGATCGTCGACGCGTCGGAGCTCGCGCACTCGTCGATCGCCGAGGCGAAGGAGGGCCACCCCGTCAGCATGACGAACGTGCGCCTTCACGTGCTCATCGAGGGCGGCACGTTCGACCTCGAGACCCGCCGGGCGTTCGCGCCGACGCGGTAGCCGCTGCCCGAGCGGTCAAAGGCCGCGCCGCCCCGAAAACGTCTCGAATCTCGCCCGCGACCCGCTGATATAACGGACACCGCATGCACCTCCTCGAGCGACGCGTCTACCGCGGGCCTAGCCTCTACGCGCACTTTCCGGTCATGCGACTCACGGTCGACCTCGGCCCCCTCGAGGACTGGCCGAGCGCGAAGATCCCCGGCTTCAACGATCGCCTCGTCGGCGCGCTGCCGTCGCTCCGCGCGCACACCTGCTCGCACGGGACGGAGGGGGGCTTCATCCGCCGCCTCACCGAGGACGGCGGCACGTGGCTCGGTCACGTCCTCGAGCACGTCGCGATCGAGCTCCAGCAGCTGACCGGCGCGACCGTCGTGTTCGGCAAGACGCGCGGCGAGGGGCAGAAGGGCGTCTACCACGTCGTCTACGAGTACGAGGAGGAGCGCGTCGCCGAGGCCGCCTGCGATCTCGCGATGCGGCTGCTCCAGGATCTCCTGCCGGCGGAGCTGCGCGACAAGAAGCCAGAGGACGACGACGAGAGCGCGTCGCCCTTCGACTTCAAGAAGGAGCTGCACGACCTCATCGACTTCGCGCAGCGCCGCCAGCTCGGTCCGTCGACCGGCTCGCTCGTGCGCGCGGCCGAGGCGCGCGACATCCCGTGGATGCGCCTCAACGACTACAGCCTCATCCAGTTCGGGCACGGAAAATACCAGAAGCGGATTCAGGCGACGGTCACGAGCGAGACGCGCCACATCGCCGTCGAGATCGCCTCCGACAAGGAAGAGACGAACAAGATCCTGGGCGATCTCGGCCTGCCGGTGCCGCGTCAGCGCGTCGTGCGCTCGGCGGAGAGCGCGGCACAGGCCGCGGCGCGCCTCGGCTTCCCGGTCGTCGTGAAGCCGCTCGACGCGAACCACGGCCGCGGCGTCTCGCTCGATTTGAAGAACGAGGAGGAGGTCAAGACGGCCTTCGGCAAGGCGCGCGAGCACGCGCGCAGCGTCGTCGTCGAGAATTTCTTGACCGGCTTCGATCACCGCATGCTCGTCATCGGCGGCGAGCTCATCGCCGTCGCCAAGCGCGTACCGGGCCACGTCGTCGGCGACGACAAGCACACGATCGCCGAGCTCATCGACCTCGTGAACGCCGACCCGCGGCGCGGCATCGGCCACGAGAAGGTGCTGACACGCCTCGAGCTCGACGAGCAGGCCGAGCGACTCATGGCGAAGAAGGGCGTGACGAAGGAGACGGTGCTGGCGAGCGGCGAGCTCCTGTTCCTCCGAGGGACGGGCAACCTTTCGACGGGCGGCACGGCGATCGACCTCACCGACGTCGTGCACCCCGACAACCGCGACATGGCGGTGCGCGCGGCGAAGGCGATCGGCCTCGACGTGTGCGGCGTCGACTTCATCACGTCGGACATCTCGCAGAGCTACCGCGAGGTGGGCGGCGGCATCTGCGAGGTCAACGCGGCGCCCGGCTTCCGCATGCACGTCGCGCCGACGGAGGGAAAGCCGCGCGACGTCGCCGGCCCCGTCATCGACATGCTCTTCCCCGCGGGGACGCCGACGCAGATCCCCATCGCCGCCGTCACCGGCACGAACGGCAAGACGACGACCGCGCGCATGCTCGCGCACATCCAGAAGATGAACGGCTTCACCGTCGGACTGTCGACGACCGACGGCGTGTACATCGACGGCGAGCGCACGGTCGCCGGCGACATGACCGGGCCGCAGTCGGCGCAGATGGTGCTGCGCGACCCCGACGTCGATCTCGCCGTCCTCGAGACGGCGCGCGGCGGCCTGCTCCGCGCGGGGATGGGCTACCGGCACTGCAACGTCGGCGCGGTCCTCAACGTCAGCGCCGATCACCTGGGAATCAAGGGTGTCGACACGCTCGAGCAGCTCGCCGAGGTGAAGCGCATCGTCATCGAGGTCGCGCGCGACTGCGCGGTCTTGAACGCCGACGACATCAACTGCCTCAAGATGGCCGACCACACGAAGGCCGCGCGCATCGCCTACGTGACGATGAACCCGCGCCACGAGCTCGTGCGCAAGCACCTGCGCGCAGGCGGGCTCGCGGCGGTCCTCGAGGAGGGCATCAACGGGCACATGATCACGCTCTACGACAAGGGCGCGCACCTCGCGCTCCTCTGGACGCACCTCATCCCCGCGACCATCGAGGGCAAGGCGATGCACAACGTGCAGAACGCCATGTTCGCGGCGGTGATGGCGTACGCGATGGGCGTCAAGGTCGAGAACATCCGCCAAGGCCTGCGCACGTTCGACACGACGTATTTCCAGGTGCCGGGGCGCACGAACGTCTTCGACAAGCTCCCGTTCAAGGTCATCCTCGACTACGGGCACAACCCGGCGGCGATCCAGGCGATGGCCGACCTCGCGACGCGCATGGAGTGCAGCGGTCGGCGCGTGTGCCTGCTCGCCGGCCCCGGCGATCGGCGCGACGAGGACCTCCGCGCGATGGCGCGCATCGCCGGCAAGGCGTTCGATCACGTCATCCTGCGCCGCGACGACGACCTGCGCGGCCGCGCGGCCGAGGAGGTGCCGCGCATCATGGAGGCCGAGCTCCTCGCCTCCGGCTTCCCGAAGGAGCGCATCCACGTGGTGCCCGACGAGCAGCTCGCGTTCGACACCGCGCTCAAGTTCTGCCGGCGCGGCGATCTGCTGCTCGCGTTCGCGGACAAAGTGTCGCGCAGCTGGAAGCAGATCATCTACTTCAAGGCGGACACGGCGGACGAGGTGAAGTCCACGCCGCCGGCCGCCCCCACCGATGGCGTATCGCCCGTCAGCATCCCGCGCGGCAGCGAGCTCGCGCACGACCTCTTGCTCGGCGGCGCCGCGGTCATCGAGGACGGGCGCGGCGTGCGGTTGGCGCGCGAGACGGAGGACTGAGCTCGCGAGGGCCCCACCATGCTCCTCGTCGACACACGAAGGCTGACCGGACCGAACCTGCTCGCGCGCGCGCCGCTCGTGATCGTGGAGATCGATCTCGAGGAGGGCGACACGGTCTCCGCCGCGCTCGCCGCGTACGTGCGCGAGCTCGGGCGAATGCGCGCGGCCGTCGGCCTCGCGGCGGAGGTCTCGCCCGTCGTCCGCACGCACACGGGCGGCGCGGTCTTCGGCTACGAGGCGCCGCTCGACGAGATGCTCGCCTGCGCCGAGATGAGCGAGTGGGCCGGGATGTCGGCGAGCCGCGCGCTCTCGGGCGAGGCGCCGCTGCCGCTCGAGCCGAAGCGCGCCGAGGTCGCCGCGCTCCTCTCGAAGGACGCGAGCCCGAATCTGCGCGCCATCGCCGCGGTGGCGCGGCAGCGTGGCCTCCCGTTCCTATGGGACGACGCGCTCGTCACCGTAGGCGCCGGCGCGCGCGCGCTCACGTTCGGGCGGTACGAGGCGCCGGAGCCGGACGCGGTGCCGTGGGAGACGCTCGCCCGCCTGCCGGTCGTCCTCATCACCGGCACGAACGGCAAGACGACGTGCGCGCGGCTGATGGCCCGCGTCGCGCGCGAGGCCGGGCGGAGGGTCGGGTTCTCGTCGACGGGCGGCGTCGTCGTCGGGGCCAAGACGATCGAGGAGGGCGACTGGACCGGCCCCGCCGCGGCCCGCGTGGTGCTCCGCCGCCCCGACGTCGACTTCGCCGTGCTCGAGACGGCGCGCGGCGGCATCCTGCGCCGCGGCCTCGCCGTCGACTTCGCCGACGCCGCGCTCATCACCAACGTGAGCGACGATCACCTCGGCCTCTACGGCATCGACGACCTCGAGGCGATGACGCAGGTGAAGAGCATCATCGCCGACGTGGTGCCGGCGTCGGGCGTCGTCGTCCTGAACGCGCGCGATCCCAAGCTGGTCGGCCTCTCCGCGCGCCTCGCCGCGCGCGTCGTCTTCTTCTGCGACCTCGAGACGGCGGACGCCGCGGCGCGCGCCTTCATCGCTTCGCGTCGCGCGCGCGGCGAGACGGTCATCCTGGCCGACGGCGGCGACATCGTGATCGCCGAGGGCGCGGCCGCGCGCTCGCTCGGCCGCGTCGACGCCGCGCCGATCACCTTCGGCGGCGTCGCGCGCTACAACGTGGAGAACATCCTCGGCGTCGTCGGCCTCGCGCACGGCCTAGAGCTCCCCGAGGAGGCGCTCGCCCGAGCGGTCGCGTCGTTCGGCGCGCGCGACAACCCCGGTCGCGGCGAGCTCGTCGACTACGACGGCGTGAAGGTGTTCCTCGACTTCGGTCACAACCCCGAGGCCGTGCGCGCCGCCTTACATCTGGTCACCGATTTGCGCCGTCGCACGGGCGGGTGCCTCACGGTGATCACCGGCAGCGCCGGCGATCGAAGCAACCGCGAGATCGAGGACGTCGCCGGCGCCATCGTCGACGCCAAGCCCGACACCGTGCTTGTCCGCGACCTCCCGGGCTACCTTCGCGGCCGCGCGCCCGGGGAGGTGCCGGCCCTCTTCCGTTCGATCTTCCTGGCGCGCGGCTTCCCCGAGGGCGCGCTCCACGTCGTCGGGTCCGAGGTCGAGGCGCTGGAGCTCGCGTT
>JAYVXL010000194.1:0-7613 GCA_043785185.1 Myxococcales bacterium | reverse complement strand
GCTCGCTGTCGGAGGACCTGCTCGCCCTCGCGCGTGCGGGCGCCGAGGACGACGCGGATCACGTGCTCGTCCCGATGGGCGAGGTCGCGCAGCGCGTCGTCGACGGAGCGCGGTCCCGCGCGGCGGAGCGCGGCGTGGCCGTGAAGGTCGCCGTCGACGCGGCCGCCATCACGCGCGGTCGCCGGCCGGACCTCGAGCGCCTCGTGCAGAACCTCGTCGACAACGCGATAAGGCACTCGCCTGCCGCGCGGACCGTGCACGTGTGCGCGCGCGGCGCGGGGGACGATCTCGAGGTCGAAGTGACGGACGAGGGAGAAGGCGTTCCCCCGGACGCGCGCGAGCGCATCTTCGAGCCGTTCTTTCGCCTCCCCCGGGACCGGGGTCTCAACGGGGCGGGGTTGGGGCTCGCCATCGCACGCGAGATCGCGCGCGCGCACGGGGGCGACCTGCGGCTCGCCGCGGGCGGCAGCGGCGCGCGCTTCGTCCTGCGTCTACCCCGCGCGAGCCTGCCGGCGGAGTAATCGCCTCAGCACTTCTGCGCGCAGCGCTGAAACCCCGCGCGGCAGCCGTTGAAGCACGCCTCGAACCGGATGTTGCACAGGCCGAAGCACTTCTTTTGCGCCTCCGTGCACGCGTGACCCGACGGGCACCCGCACTCGCGCGCGCAGCCCGAGTGGGTCTTCTGGCAATCGCCGCCACACTTGCGCTCGACCTTCTTGCACTCGCCCTTGCACCCGGTGAGCTCGGGGCGGGGTCGGGCGTCGGCGGCGGGCACGCTGGCGATCGCGGCGCCGACGAAGAGGACCGCGAGCGCGCGGCGGGCGAGTCGCCGCGCGCGCATCCTCCGGGGACGCCCCTCCTCGCGAGCACCGATCACCGCATTTCCTCCGGGTCGTGAGTATAACTCCGGCCCTCCGTGCGGATGCCACGTCGTTCGAAACGAATATATTGAGTAGAATATACTCAAAAGAATATGTTCAAAAGAACATGAGGATCACCTCGCACTCCGCGCGGGCCGCGATCCATTGAAGCGAAGTCGCCCCGTCGACTAGCTTCCTTCGCATGCGGACCTACGAAGGCGGCTGCCACTGCGGCGCGGTGCGCTTTCGGGTGGAGGTCGCGGGCGACGCGCGGGCGCTCGACTGCAACTGCTCCATCTGCCGGAAGAAGGGCTTCCTTCACCTCATCGTGGAAGCGCACTGCTTCACGCTCCTGAAGGGCGAGGGGAGCCTCTCGACCTATCGCTTCAACACGGGCGTCGCGAAGCACACGTTCTGCACGACGTGCGGCATCCACCCGTTCTACACGCCGCGCTCGCACCCCGGCGGCGTCGACGTGAACGTGCGGTGCCTCGACGGCGACGCCCTCGCCGAGTTCGCGATCACGCCCTTCGACGGCCAACGGTGGGAGGAGAACATCGGCGCGATTCGATAAGCGCGCTGCGCGCATTGGCGCGACCGCGCTCCCCCGCCTCGCGCGACGTTACAGCGGAAAGAGCGTGGGCTCCGGGATCCGCTCGACCAAGCGCGCATCGTCGTTCGCCGGAGAGCTCACGCGCTCGCTCACCGGGTAGAGCTCGAGCTCGACGTCGCGGCGACGGAGCAGCGGCGCGATCGCGTGGTCGTCGGTACCCTCCGGATCGAGCCACGCCGGCCAATCCGCCTCGGGGAGGACCAGCGGCATGCGGTCGTGGATGCGCGCGACGAGCGGCGTCGGCGTGGTCGTCAGGATCGTGCACGACTCGAGCGCCGGCGCATCCTTCGGCGCTCCCTTGGGGCGCCAGCGCTCCCAGAGACCGGCGAGCGCGAGCGGCTTGCCGTCGGGGCGATGCAGAAAGAAGGGCTGCTTCCTCTTCCCCTGCTTCTGCCACTCGTAGAAGCCGTCGACGACGACGATGCACCGACGCCGGCGCATGGCTTCGCCAAAGGCGCGCGAGTCCATAGCCGTCTCGCTGCGCGCGTTGATGAAGCGATTTCCGATCTTCGCGTCCTCCGCCCACCACGGGACGAGGCCCCAGCGAAGGAGGTCGAGCCGCCGCCCTGCGCCGCGCGTCGCGCGGATGGCCGCCATGTCTTGCGACGGCGCGAGGTTGTAGCGCGGGGCGAGGGTCGGCACGTGCGCGAGGTCGAAGGTCTCGGCGAGATCGTCGCCGGAGGTCGAGAGCGTGGCGCGGCCGCACATCGTTCACGAATCTTAACACGGCAGCACACACGAGCTTAAGGCTCGCGGCGCACGTTCCCATCGGGTGGACGAAGGGTCGTCCCCCGCATTCAACAACCGCGGGCGCGCTCGCCCGCGTCAGGAGCGCACATGCTCGGGTTTCTCATCGGGACGGCGTGTTTGATCGGGTTCTTCAAGCTGGCGCGCATGGGCCGGCGCGGGCGTTGGGGGTACGGCGGCGGCTGGGGGCCGAGCGCGTTCGGCTACGGCGCGGGTCACGGCGGCTGCGGCAGCGACGGCGGCTACGCCGGCTACGGTGGAGCTTGCCGCGGTCGCGACGCGCACGGCGAGGGTGACGGCGGCCGCGACGGGGCGTGGAGCGGCCGCGGATGGGGCGGGCCGTTCGGCGGCGGGCTCGTGCTCCGCGGCCTCTTCGCGCGCCTCGACGCGACGCCCGGCCAGGAGAAGGTGATCAAGAGCGCGCTGGGCGATCTCCGCGGCGTCGCCGAGAAGGTGCGCGGCGAGGTGAAGGCCTCGCGGCCCGAGCTCGCGAGCGCGATCCGACAGGAGCAGTTCGACGAGACCCTCTTCGGCGAGCTCTCCCACAAGGTCGACGAGGCGGCGCAGACGATGCGCCGAGCCGCGGTCGACGCGATCGCCAAGGTGCACGCCGTGCTCGACGACCGGCAGAGGAAGCTCCTCGCCGAGCTGATCGAGTCGGGCCCAGGGTTCCGCGGCTGGGGCGGCGGCGGGCCGTACCGGCGAGGCGCCGGCGGCTCGGGGGTGAGCCTGTGAAGCGCCGCGTCGTGATGGCGCTGCTCGGCGTCGGGGCGGTGGTCGGCTTCGCGTCGGGGTTTCACAGCATACGCCACTGCCAGCGGGACCGTCGCGCGGCGTTCGAGCACCACGTCGCCGCCGTGTGCGTCGACGCCGCGCGGCACGCCGACCAAAAAGGTGCCGCGCCGCCCGAGGAGTGACACGATTCGGGGGTGAGCACCAAGGTCGCGATCGCCGGTCGTCCGCTCGCCGAGCGCCTGCTCGGCGTGATGGACCAAAAGCACCACTGGGCCTACCCGCACCTCACGCGTCCCGGCCTCTCGCGCGCGCAGCTGCTCGTGCACTTTCAGCACGAGTACATGGTGTACGTGAGGGACTTCCCCGTGCTCCTCGCGCGGGCGCTCGGCCAGACACCGCCCGTGGACGACGTGCGGCGGGCCCTGGCCGAGAACCTGTACGAGGAGCAGACGGGCGGGCTCAGCAAGTCGGCGCCGCACCCCGAGCTCTTCCTCCGCATGATGGAGGGGCTCGGGTTTTCGCGCGCCCATTTCGCGGACGACGCGGGCGCTCTCCACCCTGCAGCGCGCGTCTACCGCGAGTGGCTGCGCGAGGCGAGCGCCGCTTCGCCGTGGCAGGTCGCCGTGGCGATCCTGACCATCTTCGTCGAGGGGAGCGTGAACGAGCGCGCGGAGCTCGCCGGCACGTTCCAGCGCGCGCGCGGCGAGGACGCGATCCGCCAGCATCCGCTCGTCCTGCACTATGGCTGCCCGCCCCAGGCGATGCAGCTGACGCGCGCGCACGGTGACGTGGAGGGGGCGCATCGCCAAGACGCGTGGACGATGGTGCTCGAGCACACGCCCGCGGGGCTCGAGGAGGTCGTCGCCCTTGCGGTGAAGCGGGCGCACGGCCTATGGAGCGACTATCGCGACGGCGTCGCCGAGCGAATGGGCCTCTCCGCCGTCGCCGCGCGCGCCGGCTGACGCGCGCGGCGCGCGGCGCGCTCCTTCACTGACCGAAGAGCGCGTTCGCCGTCGAGACGGCCCACGCGAGGTAGATGCTGACGGTGCCGACGACGACGAGCGGCGGAAGGGCGCGCGCCGTGAGGCCGAGCATCCGTCGCCACGCGCTCCCGCTCGCGTCGTGGGCGGCGTCGAACGCGTCGGCCGTCCCGCGGCGCACGCGCTCGGCGACGTCCGCGTCGGCGTCGCGCGCCGGGAGGGCGCGCAGCTCGCGGAGGAGCGCGTCGTCCGCGGCCGCCGGGTCCGGCGTCTCACGGGGTGTACGCGCATGGTCTCGGGACTTCGGCTCGATGTCGCGCTTCATGTCGTGCCTCCTCGCGCCGCGGCTGCGGGCACCCTTCGGCCGCGCGCCTCCAGCTTGGTCATGCGTTCTTCGAGCTCGGCGCGCGCGCGGGAGAGGCGCTGTCGCAGCGCGGCGTAGCCGATGCCGAGCACCTTCGCCGCGTCCTCCTGCTCGAGGCCCTCGATCGCGACGAGCACCAGCGCCTCGCGCGCGTCCGCGCTGAGCTGTTGGAGCGCGCGCTCGAGGACCGCGACGCGCGCGCTCGCCTCGCTCTCGCGCTCGGGGCTCGGCGCCACGTCGTCGTTCTCCGCGCCGAACGAGAGGAGGCGCGTCACGTCGAGGACGCTCCAGCGCCGGAAGCTGATGAACTGGTTGCGGGCGATCGTGAAGAGCAGCGGCAGGAGCGTGGTGTCTTCGCGCAGGTCGGGGGCCGCGCGCGCGAGCTTCAGCCACGTCTCTTGCAGGAGATCGTCGGCGACGTCGCGGCGACCGCTGAGACGGAGGAGAAATCCATAGACGCGCGGGCGGTACTTTGCGTACGCGCGCTCGAGCGCGACGGAGTCGCCCCGCCGCAGCCCCTGCACGAGCCCGTGGTCGTCTGCATCCGCGCGCGTCACCAGCGGGGAACGCCTCCCGTTCCAGACTGTGACAAGAAAAGCGGCCCCGGGCGACGAAAAAAGCAGTCACAGCGCGCCCGCCCGCGCGTCATGCCCGCGAGGCCCCCAATGATGACGCTCTTCCGAAACGGCGGATTCCCGATGTTCTTCATCCTCGCGTTCGGGTTCATCGCCCTCGCGGCGGCGGGGTGGTACGCGTACCGGCCGAACGCGCGGAGCTTCGGCTTCATCGCGTCGATGGGCGCGGCGACCTTGTTCGCGACGCTGATGGGGACGGCGGCCGACCTGGGCACGGTCGCCTTCGCCGTCGCCTCGATGATCAACCACGGGATGAAGGACGACTGGCACGCGGTCATCATCGAAGGGTTCGCCGAGTCGATGAGCCCGGGGATCATGGGCTTCGCGCTGCTCGCGATGATCGCGATGGTGACGGCGGTGGGCCGCGCCCGCGCCTGATCCGGCGCGCGTCTGATCCGGCGCGCCCGCGCGCCGCCGTGGGCCCTGCGCGGCCCGTTAGTTGGCCCATCGTCCGCACTTCGGTATCCCACGACGTGTGCGTCCCCGCTCTCACCGCGCCAGAGCGTTTGCCGTCGCGAGCGTTGCCTTCGGCTTCGCCGTGGCCGCCTGTCACCGCGGGGGCGACGCGCCCGGCGCCGCGCCCGCCGCGAGCGGCAGCGCGACGCTGCACGCCGCGATGGTCCCCGCGCCCGCCGACGCCGGATCGATGACCGGCGCCGCCGCCGCGCTCGCGACGCGGAGCACGTCGGCGTCGAAGCTCCGAGCGCACAGCCCCGCAAAGGCAGGGCAGACGATCGACGTCCCCGCCCGCGCCTTCGCGAGCGGCAGCACCCCGGGCGACGACGGGCGCGACCCTACGCTCGAGCCCATCAACGCGCCCGTGACCCTGGGCGCGTTCGCGATGGACGCGCTGCCGTACCCCAACGATCCTGACCTTCCGCCCAAGACCGGCGCGACGCGCGCCGAGGCCGCGAAGCTGTGCGAGGCGCGCGGCGCGCGGCTGTGCACCGAGCTCGAGTGGGAGCTCGCGTGCAAGGGCCCGGACCTCGATCTCTACGCGACCGGCGACGGCTGGGACGCGACGTGCGAAAAGGACGCCGCGTCGTGCACGAGCGGCTACGGCGTCCGCGCGATGGGCGTGCTCCGCGAATGGACGCAGAGCCAGGTCGTGAGCGCCGTCGCGGGGGCGGCCTCGACGGCGGCCGTCCGCGGCGCCGGCGCGCCGGTGGGCGACGCCGGACCGCCCGGCCCCGGCGCCCACCGCTGCGCCCACCGCACGCGCGCGAACGAGGCGCGCGGCGCGTCGGACCTGGCCTTCCGCTGCTGCTCGGGCGGCGTCAGCCCCGACGTCATCGCTCCGATCGCGAGCGTCGCCGCGTTCCGTCCGAGCAAGCTCGAGACGCCGCAGCTCGCCAAGATCTTCGCCGGCATCCCCGAGCTCGCGACGCTCAAGGACATTCGCCTCTACGAGCCCGGTCACCTCGAGGGCATGCGCGAGAAGATCAACCCCGGCATCCACCTCGCGACGCAGGTGCTCTGGAGCCCAGAGCCCGGCGCCGAGCTGCTCGTCGTGACGGGCCGCAGCAAGTCGATGAGCTTCATCGTCGCGCTCTACCCGCTGCCCGGCGATGCCGAGAAGTACCGACTCGCGTCGTACTTTCTCATGCTGGGCGACGTCGAGCCGATCGCGCTCGCGTACGAGCCGTTTCGCCGCCAGGATCTCCTCTGGTCATCCTGCTGGGGCTGCGCCGGCGAGCAGGGCAGCGTCCGCGTCCGGGAAGATCACCACGTCGTGATCGTCCAGCACTGAGCCGAGGCGGCCGATGGCCAAGAAGCCGACGAGGCCGCGTACGATTAAGCGCGCGGAGGAGCGAAAATACGCAGGGATCGTGAAGGATCGCGCGCGCCTCGCGGCGATGCAGCCGGGAGGCAGCGAGGCGCGCGCCATCGACGTGTCCTCGGCGTCGCTCGTCGAGGTCTTTGCCCGCGGCATGCCCTGCGCGCTCTGCGGCGGCGCCGTTCGCGTGGACGACCACGCCGCCCGGGACGGCCTCCGCCACGTCCAGGTCGTCTGCGCCGAGTGCGGCGCGCGACGCACGGTGTACTTCCGCGTCGGCGCGCTCGCGAACTGAAGCCGCTCTTTCAGTCGAACGCGAGCGTCTTCTTCGCGAGCTCCTCGAGCGCGATCGCGCGCCGCGCGTCCACGCCCGCGAGCACGCGCTCCGAGAGGAGCGGCTGGCCGGGCGCCTCGTCCCCGAGCGCCGCGCGCAGGGCGGGAGCATCGAGCGCGCCGAGCGACTTCACGAAGGACTTCGAGAACCGCTGCGCGCTCCGCACGAGCTCGAGCTGCCGCGCGAGCGCCGCCGGGTGGGGCGTCTCGTAGAACGCGCCGTCGTTGTCGATGAAGAGGAGCCGCCCCGTCGCCTTGTCGCGCCCGATGTTTCCGCCGCTCCAACGGTCGAAGTTGCCGGTCACGTAGTCGAAGACGAGCATCGTGGCGATGTCGGCGGCGAACGCGCGCTGATCGTCCGGGACGACGCCGTCCTTCAGCCAGCCTGCCCAGCGCGAGCGCCACGGCTCGCCCTCGAGCGGCACGAGCTCCAGCTGGTCGAGCCAAGGCAGCAGCGCCCCTCGCACGAGGCCTCCTTCCGCGACCACCTCGGCGTCGAACAGCGCGCTCGCCCCTGAGGCGGTGAGCGCCGCGCGCAGCGCGCCGGACGGAAACGCCCGCGGGATCGC
>JAYVXL010000193.1:0-7613 GCA_043785185.1 Myxococcales bacterium | reverse complement strand
TCGGCGTCGACGTGGGCGAGGGCGACCGCGTCACCGCGCTCCGCTACGACGCCGCCTCGAAGGGCGCGCCGGTGCTCGTCCTCGCGCACGGCGCCGGCGCGCCGCAGAGCCACCCGTTCATGGTGGAGGTCGCCCGAGGCCTCGCGTCGCGCGGCGTCACCGTCATCACGTTCGACTTCGTCTACATGGAGAAAAAGAAGAAGCTCCCCGACAAGCCCGCGCGCCTCGAGTCGTGCTGGCGCGCCGTCCTCGCGGACGTGCGCGCGCGCGCCGCGCCGCCGGGCGCTGCGCTCCTCATCGGCGGCAAGTCGATGGGCGGCCGCATCGCGTCGCAGGTCGCCGCCGCGGGCTCCGAAGGGCTCGCGGGCCTTGTCTTCCTGGGATATCCGCTGCACCCGCCGGCCAAGCCCGCGCAGCTCCGCGCCGCGCACCTGCCGCGCGTGAAGGCGCCGATGCTGTTCGTGCAAGGCGAGAAGGACGCGTTCGGCACGCCCGAAGAGCTGGCGGCCGTCTTCGCCGACCTGGGAGGCGTCGACGCGCGCGTCGCCGTCGTGCCCGGTGGCGACCACTCGTTCAAGGTCCCGAAGCGGGTCAGCTCGCCGGCGGAGGTCATGGGGCGTGTCATGGACGAGGTCGCGCGCTTCGCGCACGCGCGCGCGGGGGCCGCGTGAGCCGCGCGCCCCACGCGCCGCCGCCCACGCGACCCATCGACCCGCCGCCCACGCGCGTGAAGTTTCCAGACGTGCGCCGCGCGCGAGGGCAAGAGGTGCTCGCCGTGGGCAACGACTTCTCGCCGGGGACGATCCTCGCCGCCTACCGCGCCGGCATCTTCCCGTGGCCGCACTCGGACGGCGTCGTCCCGTGGTGCTCGCCCGACCCGCGCGCGTACTTCCCGCTCGACGAGGAGCCGCGCTGGTCTCGGAGCTTGCGCCGAACGCTGCGCCTCCATTCGTTCCGCCTCACCCAGGACACCGCGTTCCGCGAGGTGATGCAGGCGTGCGGGGACGCGCGGCCGGAGGGCACGTGGATTATCCCCGAGATGGTCGACGGCTACGACGCGCTGCACCGCCTCGGCTGGGCGCACAGCGTCGAGGTGTGGGAGGGCGAGGACCTCGTCGGCGGCATCTACGGCCTCGCGATCGGCGGCCTCTTCGCGGGCGAGTCGATGTTCCACGCGCGCACCGACGCGTCGAAGATCGCCTTCGCGTCGCTCGTTCTGCACCTGCGCGCGCGCGGCTATCTGCTCTTCGACGTGCAGGTCCTGAACGATCACCTCGAGTCGCTCGGGTGCGTGGAGGTGCCGCGCCGCGACTACCTCGATCGCCTCGCGGCGGCGCTCGCGGCAAAGGTCACGTTCCACCCGTAGCGTGGCGGCGTCAGGCGAGACGCATGTCGCCCAGCCGGTGCTGGAGCACCGTCAGGCCCGCGTACACCGCCGTCTCCGCGCGCAGCACGCGCGCGCCGAGCGCGAGCGCTACCGCGCCGCGCGCCGCGAGCAGCGCGCGCTCTGCCTCGGACCAGCCGCCCTCGGGGCCGACCGCGAGCGCGTAGTCGCCGGAGTCCGGCGGCGCGCCCAGCGGCCCTGCGTGCGCGCCGCCCGTTCGATCGTCGAGCACGAAGCGGGCGTCGGCGCGCGTCCACGCGTCGCTCGCGAGCGCCGCCTCGAGCGCCGTCGCCGTCCACACCTCCGGAACCGCCGCGCGCCGACACTGACGGCACGCGCGCAGGGCTTGCGTCGGCCACGACCACGGCTTCTCCTTGTCGAGCTCGTTCGGCGGCACGCTGTGCGCCGAGAGCACGGGCACGACGCGCACGCACCCGAGCTCGGTCGCCTTCTGAATGACGGTCAGCATCCGCTGCCGCCCGAGGATCGCGCAGACGAGGGTGATGCGCGCCGGCGACTCCGGCGAGCGCGGCATCGCCTCGTAGACGACGGCGCGGCCCGTCTCGCCGTCCACCGCCTTGAGACTCGCGCGGAAGAACGCGCCCGCTCCGTCGACGAGCGTGAACGCTTCCTTCACGTTGATTTCGCGCGCCGCGAGCTGGCGGACGTGGAGCGCTTCGAGGACGACCTCGTCGCCGACGGCGACCGGACGCGCGAGGCGAATCGGCGCGCGGAGCCCCGCGTCGAGCGTGCGGCCGAGCGGAGCGGGAGCGGGAGCGGGGCCACGGGGGCGCATCGGCGCGACTCCTACCACGACTCGCGCCGGGTCCCCACAGCGCCCGCGCCTTACGCCGCGGGCTTCCGCAGCAGCCGCACCGCCCACAGGCTGAGCGCCGCGAGGAGCAGCATGAGGCCGACGCCGATCGGCCCGCGGTGCTGCTCGGTGAACGGCGGGCTCGGCGGCTTCGGCTGCTCGCCGAACTGCGGGTTCGGCGTCGCCGCGGCGAGCGCGAGCTTCGGCATCGGCGGGCGATCCTCCTTCTGCGCGAGGATTCCGCGCAGATCGTAGCTCGGTGACGACGCGGCGGGGTCGCCGACAAAGAGGCGCAACGGCCCCGCCTTCGCCGCGCGGACGACCAGCTGCCTCGTCTGGAGCTCCGCGTGCGCCCCCTTCACGACGAGCGGCGGCGAATCTTCGTTCGCGATCGTCACGCGCAGCCAGCGCTTTCCGCTCGTCACCGGCGCGCCCAAGGCCACTCGGAGCGACTCGACGAGCACCTTCGGCCGCGGTCGCAGGCGGTAAATCGAGCCGCCGCCTGCGGAAGGCCACGCCTCGCGGTAGTTGGTCGCCGATACGGTGACGCGGCGCTGGAACTCGCCGCCGCCCACGTCGAGCACGATCGCGGTCAGCGGCACGCCGCCGGCGCCCGCCTCGAACGTCGCGATCGTGGTCTTTGCCGCGGCGTCGTCGCGGGTCTCTTCGAGCGTGAGCGGCACGTCGGTGGTCGCGGGCAGGTCCCACGCCGGCTCGCACGAGAAGCTGGCGCGCGTGATGCGCACCTTCGCGCTCCGCGTCTGGTCCGCCTCGAGCGTCACGCGGACGAACTTCGCGAGCGAGTGCGGGTAGGGGATCGTCGTCCGCTCGGTCACTCCCGCGCCCTGAATGCGAAAGACGTAGGCGTCCTCGCGGACGACGCGGAGCGTGCTCGTCGTGTCGCCTGTCTCGACGCGCGCGCGGCGGACGAAGTTGTCGCCCTCGAGCTCCAGGCTCACGCCGCAGTGCGCGCCGCCCCGGAGCTGCCAGGTGGCGACCGCCGAGCCGTCGGCGGCGCTGCCGGGATCGAGCATCTCCTCCACGAGCGCCGGCGGCTGGCGGACGGTCTCGATCGACTCGACGTCGTACGGCACCTCGTGCTGCTCGTCATCGACGACACGGATGTCGGAGAGTGTGTTGGCGGCCGTGCTCTGACGATAAAGGTCGAGGTCGACCTCCACGCGGTAGTCGCCGGCCGCGGGCGCGGGCCCGAGCGCGCGGACCCACGCGGCGTGGGTCACGTCGTAATACGGCGCCGCGCGCGCGACCCCCGGCGTCGCGAGCAAGAGGAGCCCTGCGCCGATGCTCGTCCCCTCGCGCACGAGCTTGACGAGGCGCTTGCCGAAGCGCGCGTACAAGAAGCCGCCGGCGACGAGCAGCGCACCGGTGCCGATGAAGAGGACGATTTGATAGACGCGTTCGATCATCCAGACATCCCAGACGGCGAGCTTGCCGAGCGCGAGGGTGAAGGCCACGAGGCCGAGGTAGCGGTGGAGCGCGTCGCGCGCCGCGAAGCCGATGACGAGCAGCGCCGACGCGCTCAGACCGAGGACGAGCGTGGTCAGCATCGAGAGCGCGCCGCGCTGCTCGAGGACGATCTTGTCGAGGCCGTCTTTGAAGACCTGCCACTCGGCGTAGTCGAGCGGCACCAGAGGTGGCGCGGGCAGCTTGGTCGCCGCGGCGCGCACCTCGACGACGAGCATTCCGATCAGCAGCGCGTACGCGAGGACGACCATGCCGGCCGCGATGGGCCGCACGTCGAACGGCGCGCGCTCGGCCGGCGGCCCGGGTGCGGCGGCGGCGGCGGCGCCGGCGGAGAGCATGCGCGCGCCCAGGAGCAGCGACGCGCCGGCGGCGAAGAGGCCGTACGCGCGCGCGTTCTGGAACGCGGTCACGTGCATGCGCCCTTCGCGGCCCATCGTGGTGGTGAAGCGCTCGGTGATTTCCCACGTCGCGTACGTGTCGACGACGAGCGCGCGGCCGACGGTCACCACGGCGAGGCCGAGCGCGATCGCGAGCCACTCCGGCGCGCGCGTCTTCTTCGCGGCGAACATCGCGACCGCGGCGAGGAGCGCCCAGAGGACGGTCACCGTCGCGCCCGTCTGCGCGAACGCGGCCGACGCGGCGAAGAGCGCGAGCGCCTCGCCCACGAGCACGTTCGCCGCGCGCGGCGGCGCGTCGTCACGCCTCCGGAGCAGCGACGCCCCGAGCGCGAGATCGGTCGCGCCCGCCGCGGCCGCGGCCAGGGCTCGGAGCATCGTCACCTCGGGCCACGTCGCCAGCAGCACGGCGCCGACGAAGCCGAGCGTCGCCGTCGACGCCGCGAAGAGCCCCCACGCGCCGAGCGGCCGACCGCGCGCGATCGCGAGCCCAACGCCGACGAGCACGATGGCCGTCACGGCGAGCGCGCCGCCGAGCAGCGCCCAAGGCACGTCCTCGGCGTGCTCGCCGAGCACGGCCGCGGCGACGCACGTAAATCCGACGCCGGTGAGCGCCGCCGCGCCGAGCAACCCGTCCTCGTTGCTCCGCCGCGCGAGCATCGCCGCGGTCGCGGTCACCGCCGCGACGACGCCGACGAGCAGCGCGGCGTTCGAGCGCACGAGCACGGCGGCGGCGAGCAGCTCGAAGAGCGCGAGCGCGCTGCCGGCGCGCCACGCGGCGGCGCGCGAAATGTCCGCGTCGCGGAGGAGCCCCACCACGTACACGCCCGCCCACGCGCCGAGCAGAAGGACGAGCGTGACGCGCGCCTGCGGCTCGACGTGCGAGCTGACGAGGAGCATCGTCACGAACGCCGCCGCCATGGGCACGACGAGCAGCTGCCGCGCGCCGAGGCGGCCCAGCACGAAGATGGATCCTATGCCGAGCACGATGGCGGCGCCGCCGAGCGCGCGCGGGGCGTCGTAGAGGAGCATCGTCGAGCCCACGTGCGCGACGACGAGCGCGACGAGCGCCAGCGCGATCTCGGTCTTGCCCTCGCGGTGCCGCGCGCGCCACCAGAAGCCTGCACCGATCCAGACGGCGGCCGAAACGAACACGAAGGCCAGCGGCGCCGCGCGCGACGAGAGCTCGAGGTAGGCCCCCACGAGCTCCGACGGCGGCAAGTCCACGCCGGCGCCGCGCTGATCGGAGACGTCGAAGAACTTGGAGTACCAGCCGACGAAGAGGGCGATCGAGCCCAGGATCGCGATCCAAGGCGCGACGCGGAAGCCCCCCGGCGGCGCGTCGGGCTGCCGCGGATTTGCGAGGCGAAGGTGGCTCGAGACGGCCATCGTCACCGACGTGATGAGGACGAGGTACGCGAAGAGCGCGACGGGCTGGTCCTTGCCGGTCGACAGGGCGACCGGGTTCAAGAGGCCCGCCGCGAGCGACACCACGAGCGTCGTCTCGGCGCGATGGCGCACCGACAGCGCCGCGCCGAGGAAGAGGACGGCGGTGTTCGCGGCGAACGCCGAGCGGGGCGGGACGAGCCCGTAAAACACCGAGCTCGCCCACACCGACGCGAAGAGCACGGCGAGGCCGATGCCGGTGAGCGCCGCGACGAACGCGGCCTTGGTCTTCGGCCGCGCGAGCTCGGCGGCGACGAGGAGGACGACGCCGGTGAGTCCGCCGATGAGGACGCGCCCCATCGGGCCGATCCACGCGTTGTCGACCGCGTACTTGAAGAAGAAGAGCGCGCCGACGACGAAGACGCCGGCGCCGACGCGCGTGAGCCAGACGAGGCCGAGCTGCTCTTCGAGCGTGGGCGGCGGCGCGTCGGGCGGCGACGGCGCTTGGGCGGGGCCGGGCCCGTGCGGCGGCGCGGCGTGGGCGGGCGCGCGCGGAGGCGCGCCGAGGTCGGGCGTGTGCGGAGGCGCGGCCGCGACCGGTTGCCGCACTTCGGCCGCGCTCGCCACGTCGGACGCGGGGGTGCCCGCGGCGAGGGCGGCCGTCTCCGGCCCGCTCGTCGTCACGGTCGCGGCCACGGTCACGGTCGCGGCCACGGTCGCGGTCGCGGCCACGGTCGCGGTCGCGGCGGCGGCCTCCGTCGCGATCGCGGGCGGCGGCGCCGCGGCGAGGCGCCTACGCTCTTCGTCGGCCTTTTGCAGCTGCGTCGAGAGGTGGCGCAGCCAACCGTCGAGCCACATGACGTGGCCTTGGAGGCTCCGCACGTCACGCAGCGCGGCGTCGGCGCGCTGCGTCGCCCGACGGGCCTGGCTGAGCGCTACAATGGTCGCGACGAGCAGCGCCAGACCAAAGGCGACGCCGAAGAACGCGAGGAAATCGTCCACCGTGCACCCCTCCGCGCCCGAGGGTCGCACGCTTTGCACGTGCGCGGGCCCAAGTTCGCGGCTAACCCGTCAGGGGTCCCCGTCAGCGCGCCGGCAAGGCGCGAGCGGGGCCACCCGAAAGGCACCGCTATGACCCTCAGGCACGCAGCCGTCTGGATCGACCACCACGAAGCCCGCATCTTCGACGTCAAGGACGCCTCGTTCGACGTCGCCCACATCGAGGCCCCTCACGCGCACGTGCATCGGCACCCGAAGGTGACCGCGGAGCACAACCACCCTGCCGACGCTCAGAAGTTCTTCCACGACGTCGCGCACGCGCTCGCCGCCGCCGAAGAGATCCTCGTCCTCGGCCCCTCGACGGCGAAGCTCGAGCTCATCAAGCACGTGCACAAGCACGACCACGCGCTCGCGCCGAAGATCATCGGCGTCGAGACGGTGGACCACCCGACCGACGGACAGATCGCCGCGTACGCGCGCAAGTACTTCCACGCCGCCGACCGCATGAAGGGCACGGCACGCTGAGGCGGACAGGATGCCGGTCGACGTGGTGGCGAAGAAGCACGGCGTGAGCGCGCCGACGCTGTACGCGTGGAAGCGGAAGTTCGGCGGCATGGACGTCGAGGACGCCAAGCGTCTGAAGGTGCTGGAGCACGCGAACGCGAAGCTGAAGAAGCTCCTCGCCGAGCGGATGCTCGACATCGAGGTGCGGAAGGACGGAAGGACATCAACTCAAAAAACGGTGAGCGCGCCCGGCCGTCGTCGGTAAGTCGCCCACGCGCGCAAGCGCTGGGAGATGTCGCTGAGGCGGCGTGCGCGCCGCGCCTCATTGCACGCTCGGGAGCGACCTGCGCGTCCAAGCGGGACGTCGCCGACCCGCCGGTGCTCGCCAAGATGCGCGAGCTCGCCAAGCAGTTTCCGCGGTACGGCTACCGCGTAACCGTACGGGCACCGGCGTCGTGACGTCGTAGCCGGAGTCCGAGATCGTGCTGCCGGAGGATCGATGGCGCACGGCAAGTGGTCGGAGGTCGAGGCGCGGGGCGTGCTCGACGCGTGGCGGCGCAGCGGGATGCCGCTCGAGCGCTTCGCGAAGCAACGCGGGTTCGTGTCCCAGCGCCTTCGCTGGTGGAAGGCGAAGTTCGCGCGTGCC
>JAYVXL010000192.1:0-7620 GCA_043785185.1 Myxococcales bacterium | reverse complement strand
CCGTGACGAACAAGGCGATCGGCCAGGAGCTCGAGCGCCTCATCTCGACCGGCGCCGTCCCCACGGCCGACAACGACTCGCTCTACATGTTCTACTTCCCGCCGGGGCTCTCGATCGACCTCGACGGCCAGGCGACCAGCTGCGTCCAGTTCTGCGCGTACCACTACACGTACACGCGCCCGAACGGCCAGAACGTCTACTACGGCGTCATGCCGGACCTCTCGCAGGGCGCGTGCGCGTCGGGCTGCGGCGGCGCGCCGAACGCGTTTGGCAACCTCACGGAGGTCTCCTCGCACGAGTGGATCGAGGCGACGACGGATCCCGCCGTCGGTATCAACACGCTCTCCTGGTACAACGACAGCCAGGGCGAGATCGGCGACATCTGCGCGAACCTCCCCGTCTCGCTCGCGACGGTGAACGGCTACAGCGTGCAGACGGAGTGGTCGAACAAGAACGGCAAGTGCATCGCCGTCGACCCGGGCGGTGGGGGTTCGTCCTCGGGCGGCTCCAGCTCCGGCGGTTCGTCCTCGGGCGGTTCGTCCTCGGGCGGCTCCAGCTCCGGCGGTGGTGGTTGCTCCGGCGACTCCACGGTCGAGCCGAACAACAGCCCGGCCACGGCGGACTACCTCGCGACGTCGCTCTGCGGCTCGCTCCAGTCGTCCGACAACAAGGACGACGCGATCTTCCAGCTCTCGGGCACGCAGAACTACGACATCGTCCTCGCGGCCGACAGCGACGCGACGCTGAAGCTCTACAAGCAGACCTCGCGCGGAACGTGGAGCCGCGTGGCCAACACGTCGCCGACCGAGGTGAAGCACCGCTCCAACGGCGGCGGCACGTACCTCACGATCGTGTCCTCTCCGAGCAAGACGGCGCAGAACTACACGCTCACGCGTAACTAAGTCGCTCGTTTCTCGCACGAACGGAGCTCGTGGTCCTCGGATCACGGGCTCCGTTTCTTTTTTGGGCTATGAAAGCGGCGTGACACGGGAACGAATCATCGTGGCCATGAGCGGCGGCGTGGACTCCGGCGTCGCCGCGGCGCGGCTCCACGCGGCGGGGCACGAGGTCGTCGGCGTGACGCTCCACCTCTGGGACTATCCCGAGGAGGGCGCGCCGGGCGGCCACGGCCGCTGCTGCGCGCCCGAAGACCAGTACGACGCGCGGCGCACGGCCGACGTGCTCGGCTTCGCGCACTACACCTTCGATCGGCGCGCGCTGTTCGAGGAGCGGGTCGTAGGCCCGTTCGTCGATGCGTACCTGCGCGGCGAGACGCCGAGCCCATGCACCGCCTGCAACCGGGGCGTGAAGCTGGGCGAGCTCTTCAAGGTGGCCGACCGGCTCGGCGCGCGCTCCGTCGCGACCGGGCACTATGCGCGCGTGCTTCGCGACGCGTCCGGAGGCGCGTGGCTCGCGCGCGGCCGCGACGAGGCGAAGGACCAGAGCTACTTCCTCTACGCAACCCCGCCGGAGCAGGTCGCGCGCCTCGTCTTCCCGCTCGGCGACAGCACGAAGGCGGAGGTCCGCGCCGAGGCGGTCGCGCGCGCGCTCCCCGGCGCGACGAAAGGGGAGAGCCAGGAGCTGTGCTTCGTCGGCGCGGGCAAGGGGGCGTACGCGGCGTTCGTCGAGAACCGCGCGGACGCGTCGCGGATCCGTCCCGGCGCGATCGTCGACGAGAGCGGACGGGTCGTCGGAGCGCACGAGGGCGTGCACCGCTTCACCATCGGCCAACGCAAGGGGCTAGGCGTGTCGCTCGGGGCGGCCGCCTTCGTCACGCGCGTCGAGGCCGCGAGCGGCACCGTGCACCTCGGCCCCGAGGACCGGCTCCTCGCCGCAGGCGCGGAGCTCGACGAGCTCGTCCTCGCCCCGGGCGTCACGCTCCCGCGAAGGGCCGCCGTGCGCATTCGCTACCGCCACGAGGGAGCGCCGGCGCAGGTGGTCGCGGCGCCGGGCGAGCGGCGCGGGCGCGTCTTCTTCGACGCGCCGGCGCGCGCGGTGACCGAAGGGCAGATCGCTGTGCTCTATGACGGCGACCGCGTGCTCGGCGGCGGACGCATCTGTCGCGCGCTCGCCGCGGCCGAGGTGGTGCTACCCTCGTGACCGTGAGCCTCGGACGCGCGCGCCCAAGCACCCTCGGCACAGCGGCCGCCGCCGCGGCCCTCCTCGCCGTGACGTCCCCCGCGTGCTCCCTCTCCGACGGCCAGGGCGACGTCGTTGGCACGCTCAACGTCCCGGGCTGCTGGTCCGGCAAATTCGATTTGAACCCGGATTTCTTCGCCGGCGTCCCCTACAAAAGCACGTTGCAGCTCCGCATCCAGAGCGGCGGCGACTACGAGAGCTTCAGCGACGGGATCTCGATCCTCATCGACGACGCGTCCCAGATCCGTGGCGGCGGCGATGGAAGCAAGCCCGGCCTGTACGGCGTGCCGCTCGCCGTCTCGCTGCCACCCGCCGTCACACCGCCCGGCGTGCCGATCGCCGCCGTGGCGTCGCCCGCATCGGTGCACATGGCGCTCTACCTCCAACGAACCTGCCACACGCAGAACGTCGCCCTCTACGCGCTCGACAAGGTGACGGTGAACGCGGACGGCAGCTGCGACGCCGCCGATGGCGGCGGCAGCGAGACGCTCCCGTGCACGGCGATCACGCCGGCGCCGATTTCGCCCGCGGCCGGCGGCGCCGACGCCGGCGCCGACGCGACACTCTCGGACGCGAGCGCAGGGGCATCGGCCGACGCCGGCGCCGCGCCTGCTCCCACCGTTCGCGCGAGCACGATCACGTTTCGCAGCCTCTTCGACGGAAACCCCGACGAGGACGTCGCCGCCAAGCGCCTGAACGAGGGCACCTTCGACGTCTACCTCGCCGACCCTCGCGATCTCTGCCCGGGCGGCCTCGGGCCCCCGCCCCGCTGCCGCGGGCACCTGACCGGCAGCTTCAAGTTCTACTTCCAGCGCGGAAGACCCGCTCAGCCGTTCCCCTGACGGCGTCCTCTTGGTCGTCCGCGGCCGGTTCACGGTGTCTTCGGCGAAAGAGACCGACAGGTAGGCGCGAGCGGCGGCTTGCGTCGGGTGGGGCGGCTCGATACGCTCTTCTCTAGTCGTGCGTAGTCCCTGGCACTTTCATGCCCTTCGCGGGGCGTGCACGGTTGCGCTCGCCGTCCTCCTCGTGACGGTGGCGACGCCCGCGCGCGCCGAGGTGGCGGCGCCCGGCGCCGAGACGCTCACCCGCGCGCGTGAGGCCTGGGACAAGGGCGACTTCGACTCGGCCGAGCCCCTTTATAAGGAGGCGCTCGACCGCGGCGGCCTTTCGTCGAAGGACACGCTCGACTGCTACGTGCACCTCGGCACGTCGCGCAGCGTCATGGGACGCAAGCGCGACGCCCTCATCGCGTTCCGCCGCGCCGCGCTCATGGATCCGCGCTTCGTGGTGCCCGCCGAGGCCGGCAAGCGCGCAACGCAGCTCGCGAATCAAGCGCGGCGCGAAGAGGCGAAGATCGGCGCGTTCCAGCTGAAGACGGACGTGCCCGAGCAAGTGCCGTCGCAGAAGCCGTTCCGCGTGGGCGCGACGATGGACGCGACCCACGTGTCGCTCATCTCGAAGATCGGCCTCTCGGCGCGCGATCCGGCCTCCGACAAAAGCTACGAGCGAAGCGACGCGGCCGCGGGAAACATGTCGTTCGATTTGCCCGCGAGCATCGCGATCCCGAACGCGACGCTCACAGTGCGCATCGACGGGCTCGACGCGCACGACAACCGTCTCGTCAGCGTGGAGAAACGCGTGAAGGTCGGGCCGGGCACCGGAGCCGCCGAGCCGCTCGTCGGCGCGCCGGTGCCCGCCGGCGGCGCGAACGCGAAGGTCGCCGGGCCGAGCGCCGCCGTGCAGCCGACGCCGAAGGAGCTCGGTAAGGACACGGGGCGGTCGAGCGGCGACGGCAGCGCCAACAAGAAGAGCGGCGGCTTCTGGGGCTCGCCCTGGCCGTACGTGCTTGGCGGCGTCGCGCTCGCGGCCGGCGGCGCCGCGGTCTACCTTGGGACGCGCCCCACCGACGACGTCCTCGTCGGCGGCGCGACGGTGCGAGTGCGCTGAGATGACGCAAGATCGCGCGCAAGGTGGAATGCCGGTGGGCACGGGGAGCGTCAGTGACGTCGCGGCGCCCCACGCCGGGCAAGGCTCGATGCCGGACATCCGCGGCGTCGGTACGTACTTCCTCGGCCGCTACCGCGTCGTCGACGAGATCGGTATCGGCGGCATGGCCAGCGTGCACCTCGCGCGCATGGACGGCCCGGGCGGCTTCCAGAAATGGGTCGCGATCAAGCGCATCCACGCGCACCTCATCGAGGACGACTCGTTCATCCAGATGTTCCTCGATGAGGCGCGCGTCGCCGCGAGGATCAGCCACCCCAACGTCGCGACCGTGTTCGATCTCGGCAAGCACGAGGACACGTACTGGATCGCGATGGAGTACCTCCACGGCGAGCCGCTGCGCGAGGTGATGCGGCGCACCGAGGAGACCGGCGCGCCGATGCCGCCCGAGATCGCGTGCCGCGTCATCGCCGACGCCGCCGAGGGGTTGCACGCGGCGCACGAGCTCCTCGGCAAGAACGGCGAGAAGCTCGGCCTCGTCCACCGCGACGTCACGCCGCACAACCTCTTCGTCACGTACGACGGCAGCACCAAGGTCGTCGACTTCGGCATCGCGAAGTTCCAGTCGCGAATGAGCAACACGCGCGCGGGCACGCTGAAGGGCAAGCTCGCGTACATGAGCCCGGAGCAGGTGCACGGCGAAGGCATCGACCGGCGCACGGACATCTTCGCGCTCGGCGTCGTGCTTTGGGAGCTGACGACCGGCCAACGCCTGTTCCGCATGGACAGTGATCTGGACACGCTCGCAAAGGTGCAAGAGTGCAACGTCCCGCGCCCCAGCACGATCGTGCGCGGGTACCCGATCGATCTCGAGAAGATCGTGATGAAGGCGCTCGCGAAGAACCGCGGCGAGCGCTTCCGGACGGCGCGCGAGTTCAGCCGCGCGCTGCAGTCGCTGCTCATGCGGCGCGGTTTGTTCATCGCGTCGGATGAAGTTGCAAACTACATCCAGTCGATTTTCCAGGAGCGCATCCAGAAGCGCGAGGCCCACCTGAGGTGGGCGGCGGACGTCACGCAGACCATCAACGTCGAGGGGATGCTCGCCAAGCCGCAGCTGCCGGGCGAAGGCTCGCTCGTCACGTTCAACTCCGAAGTGCAGGCCGCGCTGCCGCAGCAGGGGCGAAACGCGCCGCCGCGACCGGCCGCCGGCGCGCCACCGCCGACCGTCGCCGCGCGCGCGGTGCGGCCGCCCCTCGCGAGCACGCAAGAGAGCGCGTCGGGACCGACGGCGCCGCGGCCGACGCAGACCGGGCTCGGGCCGGCGCGCGCGACCGCCCGGCCGCCGGCGTTGGGCGGCGCGGCACAAGCCGGCGGACCGGGCGCCCCCCGCCCTGGGTCGATCCCCGTTCCGGACGACGACCACGACCCGCACGAGCAAGACGACGGTCCGACCATCCAGGCCCCGCCAGGGATGAACCCGATCGGGATGGACCTCGGTCGCACCGTGCCGACGTCGGCGGCGCGCCCGCAACCGGACGAGCCGGCGACGATGAACCTGCTCCCTGGCGCGATGCCCGCGGCGATGCCGGGCGCGCGCGCGGCGATGATCGCGGCGATGGTGGCGGAGGAGGCGGCGGCCGCGGGCGGCGGCGCGATCCCCGACGCGCACTCCGACGACGAGGACGATCAAGACGACACGATCGTTCAAACTACGCGCGTCGAGCCGGCCGCCAACCGCGCCGCGCAAGCCGCGGGTCGAGCGGCGCCGATGCCCGCCGCGGGTCGGCCCGCGCCCCTCCCGGCAGCCGGGCGCCCGGCCGAGAGTCCGGGCAAGCCGCAGGACGCCGGCCATCGCCCAGCCACGCGCGGCATTCCGCGGCAGATCCCGCAGGGGATGCCGCCGCCGCCGATCATGCCTCGGCCGGATTTCGGCGGAGGAATGGCGCCGCCGGGCCAGCTCCAGCCACCCCCGCCGCCGCCGCCGGGCCAGCACGCGCAGCAGCACCTGTCGGGCCCGAGCTACCGGCCGATGGATGAGGCGCACGCGCAGCAGCAGCAAATGCAGATGCAGCAGGCGGCCCCGCACATGATGCCGCCGCCGCGCTTGTTCGCGCCGCCACAACCGGGACGCGACAACCGGACCGTCACCGCGCAGTCGTACCGCCGCAGGCCGCCGGCGTGGATCGTCGCGCTCGGCTCGGCCGCGGCGGTGCTCCTCGTCGCGGCCATCGTGATCGGCATCTTGACGACACGCCGTGGCGATTCGAGCCCGACGACGGCGCCGAGCGGGATCGCGAGCGGGATTGCGACCGCGCCGACGGCGACCGGCGCGCCGACCGCCGCGCCGACCGCGCCGGTGGGTGGGATGGGGCCGTTCACGGCGGCCCGCGCCGCGTTCGCGACCGCCATCACGCAGCCGGCTGGCGCGACGAACACGCCGCCGCCTCCGACCGCGGCCCCGGTGCCCGCTCCGACGGCCGCCCTTCAGAACCCCACGGCCGCGACGGCCGCAACCGCCGTAGGCGTCGCGACGAACGCAACGCCTCCTCCACCCGTCGCGCCCGCCGCGACCAACACCGCTCCGGCGCCGCAGCCCGCGCCGCCGACGCCGGCCAACGGGGCCGCGACCGCGACGCCTTCCATTCGCCCGCAGCCACAGCCGACGCCCACGCCGCAGCCCACGCCCCAGCCAACCCCGGTCGCGGCGGGCAAGAACCCGACGGCCCCGACGGGCACCGGCGTCCTCACGGTCATCTGCTTCCCCGCGTGCGATCATGTCTTCGACAACGGTCGGGATCTCGGCGCCTCGCCGGTCTGGCAGAAGCAGGTGCAAGCCGGCGAGCACCGGCTCAAGCTCACGACCGCGACGCCGCCCGCGACGAAGATCCTGAGCGTGATCGTCGCCGCCGACGAGCTCAAGGTGATCAAGCAAGCGATGACGCAATGAGCCTGCGTCCCGCTTCGCTCGCGCGGGCGGGCGCGGCGGCGCTCCTCGCGGTCCTCGCTCTCATCCTGCTCCAGGCGTGCCGCAAGCGGCCCAACGTCAGCGTCGTCGTCGACGTGCCCTCGTCGATCGCCGACGCGACGAAGTGGGTCGAGATCGGCGCGTACGGCGGCGTCTCGTGCAACGCCCTCGCGCCGCTCTTGCCCGGCGGCATCCCGCCGGAAGGCGCCGCCGCGCGCGTCGCGTTCGAGCCGACCAGGCCGTCACCCCCGCTGGGCGACCTGCCCAAGGCGAAGTACGCGTTCGCGGCGGTCGGCAAGGACGCGAGCTGCGGCGTCATCGCGATCGGCTGCCGCGACGTCGACGTCCGTGTCGACACGAGCGTGGACATCCCGCTGGTCGCCACGCAAGGCGCGGGGCCGTGCCCGGCGGGCGCGAGCTGCCTCGAGGCGCGCTGCGTCCCCGGCGCGGACAACGGCGACCCTGCGCTCGGCGCCAACTGCTCGATGGAGCTGGTCGGCGCGGGGCCGCTGGGCGACCCGCTCATCGTGGCCGGCGGCGTCGTGAGCGCGCCGGCGATCGCCGCCAACGCG
>JAYVXL010000191.1:0-7624 GCA_043785185.1 Myxococcales bacterium | reverse complement strand
GAACACCGCCGTCGCGCGTCCCGTCCGGATTGTAGATGAAGCGAACCTCGCGGGTCGGGCCGTCAATCGTCTCGAACCAGGGGACGACGTTCGTGGCGCCCTTCATCGAGGCGGCGCGGAACGACGGGTTGAGCGCGGGCGAGCTGCCGCCGAACGTCGGCTGGGCGTGGCACGTGCCCATGCACTGGATGTCGTTGAACCGAGCGCCGAGGCCCGAGGAGTTGGTGAGGTCCTCCTGACCGGGGCGGCGCACCTGGCCGGCGGGGAGGTCCTGGCAGCCGTTGCACGTGGCCTCGTTCTCCGAGGAGCGCACGATGCCCTCGTTGAAGAGGGCGAGCTCGTTGGCGTTGAGGCCGTCGATCGGACCGCCGGCGCCGGGAGGCCCGCCGCGCACGCCCGGATCCGCGACGCCCGGCTTGACCCTGGGCGCGAGGCTCTCGTAATAGCCGTCGCCGTCGCTCCCGTTCTCGAGCGCGCTCGCCGTCGCGGCGACTTGCGTGCTGTCGCCCGCGATGGGGGCCCCACTACTACAAGCCATCGCGGCCGAGGCAGAGAGACCGGCGAGGAGCAAGGACGTGAGGATTTTCGGCTGGGACGTGAGCTTCGACATGTGCGACTTGCCTCCCTGGATTCCGCTGTGCGCCAGAGCTTCTTTGCAGCTGTCGAGCCAGAGGGGTCGCTAGCGTTCAAACGTATGGAATTGTTCGAGTTTATTTTTTTTCGAGGATTTATGGAATGACCCTTTTCTGGTACACCATCGATTCAAGTGCATGAATTTATTATCGTAATTTTCGGAACACCTCAGCCTGCGGGGGCGAATTTCGACAACATACTGATTTTATGAAACAAATGTGCATTCCCACGGCGCGAATCGTATGGTTTCCAATCCACCGCCGAGCTCGACTGGTCGGTGGGGTGACCGGGGGTCATGGACGCTGCGCGGAGGCTGGCGCGGCGCGTGTGGACACCAAGTCCGAAGTCCGCTCACCACGCGTGAGGGCGGACTCGGTCGGTCGCGTGCCGCTCGCGACGAAAAGCGGAGCCGCTGTATGCTCGGTATCTACGCCGAGACCAGGCGCGTACGGCCTCTTGGGGCCCTCCACGCGGTAAATGCCTCCCGCCGGCCCGCGCGGGTGATGCTGCTCGGGCCCCATGCCGCCGTTCCGCCTCGTGACGTACAACTTCCTCGCCGGCGGCAGCGCGCGACGCACGCGCCAATGGTCGCGCCTCGTTCGAACACTGGCGGCCGACCTCGTGTTCGGGCAGGAGTGCCGTCCGCCCGAGGCGAGCGCGGACGAGCCGTTCCGGCTGGCAGACTCCGACGCGCTCGTGTGGACCGCGGCGCGCTCGCCGCGGTGGGGGAGCGGCGTGCTCGTCCGCGGCGGCGCGCTCGCGAGGGTCGCGGTGCCGCAGTTCGACGGATGGGTCGCGGGCGGCATTGTGCACCATCCGCGCTTGGCGGAGGGCCCGGTGCACGTCTTCAGCGTTCACGGCCCGGCCGGCGAGCGCGGGTACGTGAGGACGATGCACGAGATCCTCGATCGACTCGCGCGCATCGCCAACGGGGCCGACATGATCATCGGCGGCGACTTCAACGTCGCCGTCGGGTACCGCGCGCCCGGCCATCCGCGCCCGCTCAGCCGCGGCGAGGTCTCGGTCCTCGATCGCCTCGACGCGGAGCACGGGCTCGTGAGCGCGTGGCAGGCGGCGCACCCGGATCGCCCGCTCGCGCAGACGCTGCGTTGGAGCACGAACCCGACGACGCCCTACCACTGCGACGGCATCTTCATCCCGCGCGCGTGGACGGCGCGGCTCGCCGGCGCGCGCGTCGTCCGCGGCGCGCGGTGGAAGCAGCTCAGCGATCACAACCCCGTCCTCGCCGATCTGCGGCCACCTTGACGCGAGCCGCCGCGGCGGCAGGCCACGACGCGCGGTCAGCGCGCGGCGAGCGCGCGGTCCAGGAAGCGAAACGTGTCGCGCCAGTGGTCCTTGGCGTGCTTGCGCCACACGAACGCATGGAACGCGTGCGGCTCGCCCGGGTAGAGCGCGAGCTCGCTCTCCACGCCGAGCGCCGAGAGCGCCCGCGAAAGGCGCCGCGAGTCGTCGAGGATCGGATCGCCCGTGCCGCACGGGATGAAGAACGGCGGGAGCGGGCGCGCCGGTCGCGGGGCGGCCTCGAGGACGACGAGCGGATCGGCGAACGCGCGCGGCGCGGCGAGCGCGCCTTCCCGCACGCGGGGCAAGTACGCCGTCTCCACCTCGAGCAGGCGCTCCTGGATGAACGCCGGGAGCGGGCGCCGACGCCCGAAGCGCGCCGCGTCGCTCACCTGCAGGATGCCGCACGCCGCGAGCGTGGCTTTGGGAACGAGCCCGGTGTCGAAGATGCGCTTCGCGTACGGCTCGGGCCGCTCGCACGTCGCGGCGATCGTCATCGCGGTGACGAGGTTCGCGCCCGCGCTCTCGCCGGCGAGCACGAGGCGGTCGGGATCGCCGCCGAGCCGCCGCAGGTTCGCCGCGAGCCACTCGTACGCCGCCGCGCAGTCCTCGAGCGCGGCAGGGAAAGGCGCGCGCGGCGCGAGGCGGTAGTTGATGGCGACGACGAGGTAGCCGCGGCGCGCGAACATGAGCGCCATGACCCAGTGCGTGTCCTTCGACAGGATCGTGAAGCCGCCGCCGTGCACGTAAAGGACGACGGGCAGCGGGCCCGCGGCGTCCTTCGGGCGATAGACGTCGCAGAGGTGATCGGGCGCGCCGTCGTCCGCGTACGGCACGTTGGTCTGCACCTCGACGCCGTGGCGCGACAGGCGCGCGAGCGGGTGGAGCTTCGCGACGCGCGACGTGCCGCGAAAAAAGCCCTCGACCAGCAGCCGGCCGAGCCGCCGACGGAGCGGGTGCATGCGGCGCGACGCCTCGCGTCTCGTCACTTCGCGCCGGGCTTCTTCGGCGGGTCGCCGGGCTCGAAGTGGATCGGGTAGACGACCGTGACGGTGCCCCCTTCGGGCGCGGGGAAGGACAGGTTCGAGAAGCTGCGCGTCACGCACGTGATCATCGCGGGGTCGCCGACGTCCGACCCGGCGTCGGCGACCGTGGTGACCGCGCCGGTCCCGTCGATCCCGAAGCGCACGACCACCTTGCCGGCGAGGCGGGGCTTGCTGCGCAGCGCCGCCTCGTAACAGAGGCGGAAGCGACCGAAGTTCTGCCGCACGATGCGCTGGATGACCTCCGGAGGCAGGCGGCCGGTCACCTGCGTCGCGCCCTGGCGGAGGCGCGGCCCGGCGACGCCGCCGCCGATCCCCGCCGTCGAGGAGCCGAGCGTGCCGATCGCGCCAGCCGTGCCCACGCCGCTTCCGCTGAGGCCGAGGCCGCCGCGGCCGAACGGCGCGCCGGTGGCGCCGCCCCACATCTTCGCGCGCGACGCGCTCGCGGCGTCGGGGTCGAGCGCGTCGATCGCGTCGCGAGTCTCGGGGACAGTCGCGGCGACGGAGGCGACCGGCGCCGGCGCAGTGCCCGCCACGCGGCACGCCGCGAGATCGCGAACCGGCACGGCGAGCCGCGCGTCGGAGCTCACGTCGAGCCCGGACGCTTCGTCGGGGACGAGGGTCGCGAGCTCTCCCGTCTTGTCCTTTTCGGCGACGCGCACCGGCTTGCCCGCCGCGATCGCGCCGACGGCCCACCGCGGCAGGTCCGGCGCGCCGCGCAGCCCGACCTCGGCGACGACGCGGACATCGGAGGGGCAGACGTAGGACGTGACCTCGCCCGCGACGACGTCCGGCTCGGCGCCGCCGAGGAGGCCGATCATGCCGAACGACGCCGTGTCGGGCGCCTTCTTGCTCGGCTTCGATGCGACGAGCAGGCTCGCGTCGATCCAGCCGGCGACGTGCCCGCGCCGTACGCGCGCGTGCCCGCCGCGCTGCTCGAGGAGCGTGACGGGGCGCGTGCGATCGTCGGGCGTGAACGCCCCCGTCGGCGTGCCGGTCGGGTCGGCGGAGACGAGGACGGGCTCCCCCTCCTTCAGGAACATCGCGCGCGGCGCGCCGACCGGCTGGAATGGCGCAGGGAGATCGCGCGCGAGGACGCCGTCCGGATCGGTCGCCAGCGTCGCGTCGGCGCACGCGATCTCCGTCGTCGCGTTCGCGCCGAGCGGGGCGAAGCCGTCCGCCCCAGGCGCGGCGACGACGAGCTTGCCATTGCGCCCGCCCCGGAGGGCGAGGGCCGCGCTCGCGCCGGGGAAGAAGACGCCGCCGAACGAGACCCACCGCCGCGAGCGCACCTGCGCGTCGTCGGGCGGCACGTGCCCGCGCACGCGGAGGTCGCCCACGACGATCTCCGCGAACACCGCGCCCGACGCCGCGACGCCGAGCGTCGCCAGCCCCGCCGACGCGTGCAGGAAGGTCGCGCTGCCCGAAGGCGTCGCGAGGTCGACGCCCTCCTCGCCGACGCGCCCGGCGATCGTGCAGAGCGGCGCGGCGGAGGGCGGCGCGAGCGTCGAGAGCCGCTCCGGCTCGGGCGGCCCCGGAGGCGCCCTGTCCGGCGGCGCCGCCCGCTTCACCGGCGGGGGCACCGGCAGCGGCGCCCCTTCGGTCGCGGCCGGCGGAGGCGCGCCGCCGCACCCGACCGCCGCCGCGGCTGCGAGGAGGGAGAGCGCGATGGACGGCAACGGCGACGCGAGCCTCGGCATGTCCAACGGACTACCAGCTCACCGCCCGCCTCGCCACGCGCGGCGCGCTTGCTTCGAGACGCTCAGCGCGGGGTCGTGCCGCCGCAGACGTTCGGCTTGCCGGTGCCGCCGCAGGTCTGGGGCAGCTGGCAGGTGCCGCAGTCGAGCTGACCGCCGCAGCCGTTGCCGGCGAGCCCGCAGTTGAAGCCCAGGTCCGCGCACGTGAGCGGCGCGCACTGGGTGCCGCAGATGCCCGGCTTGCCGCCGCCGCCGCACGTCTGACCGGCGGGGCAGGGCCCGCAGTCGATCGCGTTGCCGCAGCCGTCGCCGGCCGGGCCGCACTGGATGCTCTGCGCAGCGCACGTCGTCGGCGCGCAATTGCCCTTGCCGCAGACGCCCCGCGTGCCGCCGCCGCCGCAGGTCGCGGGCAGGGTGCACGCGCCGCAGTCGAGCGCGTGCCCGCAGCCGTCGCCGGCGGGACCGCACTTGATGCCTTGGTCGAGGCACGTCCGCGCCACGCACGAAGCCGCGCCGCAGGTGCTCGGCACGCCGCCGCCACCGCACGTCTGCGGGCTGGGGCACGGGCCGCAGTCGAGGATGCCGCCGCAGCCGTCGGCCGCGGGGCCGCAGTGGATGCCTTGCGCCGCGCACGTCGTCTTGGTGCAGACCGGCACGTCGGGCGTCACGCAGGAGCCGAGGTCGAAGAGCATGAACTCGAGGAGCTTCTCCTGCGGCGTCATCGCGCCGGTGCTGCACTCGGAGGGGAACGTGCCGCCGCCGAGCGGCGCCTCGACGTGGAAGTCATCGAAGAGCACGCGACCGCACTGCTTGTTCGTGGCCGCGCCCACCGGCGTATTGAACGTGTAGTGCTCGACGTTGGACGGGCTGTCGACCGTGATCCACGACTGCGACGGCGCGACGACCCCGCTCGTGTCCTTCCGGAGATCCGTCAGCGGGATCTGGCCGTACGTCGTCGACGCGCCGACGTTCTTCAGCCACTGGGCGAGCGTCGCGCCCTTCGGGAACGTCGTGTCGATCGTGCCGATGAGACCGCTGGGGGCCGGGACGTCGACCGTCCAGTTCGCCGTCGAGCTGAACGGCGCGTCGTTGTAGAGCCACACGTAGCTGAAGTGCGTCGCGAAGACGCGGCCGCCACCGTTCGCGTAGGCGATCAGGTTCCCCTGCGCCGTGGTGGACTGGTCGTAGCGACCGCCCTGGCACGGGAACAGCACCATGTCGTATTTGTTGAGCGTCGCGCTCGAGCCCCAGAGCTGGGTCTCGTCGGTCGTCGACGCCCCGGCGTTCGCGCCCGGGCCGCCCGCGCCCGTGAAGAGGTGGACGCGGCCGGGGCCGCTCGCGGCGGTGAACTCGGCGTCGTCGACGCCGATCTTGCGAAAGACGCACTCGAGCGAGTCGAGCGAACCGGTCGCGAACGCGACGTGCGGGATGTCGCCCTCGCCCTTGTTGCGCGGCAAACGCGTGAGCGCGGCGGGCTGCGGATTGTCGACGCACTTGGCGACGTTCGCGATCTTCACCTGGCGGCGCCAGCGGCCGGTCTGGATGACGAGCGGGATGTTCGCGCCGACCGGCGCGTTGCGGAGCATGAACTTGCCGTCGGGGCCCGTCGTCGCCGTGATGAGCGGCGAGCCGGAGACGTCGGTCGCGCAGTTGTCGCACGAGACGCCGGGCGTGAACGCGCTCACCGGCGCGTTGGGCACGTAGACGAGCACGTTCGGCAGCGGGTCGACGCCGTTTGGCGCGTACACGGTGCCGCTGATCGTCGTCGTGATGATGACCGTCGGGCACGACGTCTGCTGCAGGCACAGCCCGGTGCACGTCGGCGGGATGCCGCACTGGCTGAGCGTCTGGCCGCCGCAGGTCTCCGGCTGCTTGCACGACGGGCAGCGGAGGAGGCCGCCGCAGCCGTCGGCCATCGGGCCGCACGCCTTGGGGCCGACCGACGCGCACGTCTTCGGCGTGCACACCGGCGCGCCGCACACGCTCGAGACACCGCCGCCGCCGCACGCCTTCGGCGCGATGCACGTGCCGCAGTTGAGCGTGCCGCCGCAGCCGTCGCCGGCCGGGCCGCAGTCGAAGCCTTGATCCGAGCACGACTTCGGGACGCAGATCTGACCATGGCCGCACACGCCCGACTTGCCGCCGCCGCCGCAGATGTCGACGCCGGTGCACGTACCGCACTCGAGCTTGCCGCCGCAGCCGTCGCCGGCCGGGCCGCAGTTCGTGCCGAGGTCGCCGCACGTCTTCGGCGTGCAAGGAGGGACGCCGCAGACGCTGGGCTTGCCACCGCCGCCGCACGAGCCGGTCGTGCACGTGCCGCAGTCGAGGAGACCGCCGCAGCCGTCGCCGATGGGGCCGCAAGTCGCGCCAGACTGCGCGCACGTCGTCTCGCCGAGGCACCTGCCGCCGACCGCGCTCGCGTCGGGCGGCGTGAAGGCGGGGCCGCTGTCGAGCGCGCCGGGCGGCGGAATGACGCCGGCGTCGAAGTCCCCGCCGCCATCGGCCCCGTCCGGCGGGGGCGTCAAGAAGAAGCCAAGCTTCGGGTCCGCGTTGGTGCAGGCCGCGGCCGAGCAAGCGATCACGAGCGTTGCCGACGCGAGCACCGAGAGAGCGCGAAACGAGATCATGACTCCCCTTTTGAATTCGAAAAGGCGGTCACGAATTGGTTCCCCCGACGAGGCTCGCCCACCGCAGCGGCCTCCTTGAGCCCGTTTGGTCGCCAGGTCAAGCGAGAACGTCGTGGGCAGACGCGCGTGGACGCACCGAGCGCTCCGGCTAACGCGCCGAATTCGCAGGGCTCTGCGGCCCTTACGGCTTGCGCACGCGCGGCGGCGGCGGCGGCGGCTGCGCGGTGCGCGAGCTCGGCGGCGGGGAGGTCTCGCGATCCCCGCTGAGGCCCGCGAGGGCGAGCGCGGACGCTACCGGCGCGCGTTCCGGAGGAGCGGCTCG
>JAYVXL010000190.1:0-2284 GCA_043785185.1 Myxococcales bacterium | reverse complement strand
GGCGGAGCGGCGGGCGGCGCGAGCGGCGCGGGCGCGGGCGCCGCGAAGGTCGGTGCGGGCGCTGCGAAGGTCGCGTTCGGTAAGGTGCTCGCGACGAGCCTCGTCGCGAAGGTGGTCACGGTCACGGTCGTGGCGACGCTGGCGACCGCGGGGACGGCGTTGGTGGTGCGTGAGGCCAAGAAGACGACGGCGAGCGCGATCGTTGCGGCGACGGCGCCGCCCGCGGCGACTCCCACAGCGGCCGCGGCCGCGACCGCGACGGCCACTGGGAGCGCCACGGGGAGCGCCGCAGGCGAGCCGCTCCCCGAGCCGATCGCGACCGTGCGCGGACCTACCGGGGCGCCGTCGGCGGCTCCCGCCAAGGCCGCCGAAGCGCCCGACGCCGAGCTGACGCTCGTCGGCGACGCGCTCGCCGCGGCGAAGACGTCGCCGGCGCGCAGCCTGGCGCTGTGCGCCGAGCACGAGCGCCGCTTCCCGAACGGCGAGTTCGCGCAGGAGCGCGAGGTCGTCGCGATCAAGTCGCTCGTGGCCCTCGGGCGGCGCCCGGAGGCCGAGGCGCGCGCGAAGCGCTTCGCGGCGCGGTGGCCGGGCTCGGCCGATCTGCGCCGCATCGACGCGATGCTCGGCGACTGACGCTCTCGGCTCATAAAGCGCGCGTCCTCGCTCCACGAACGAGCAGACCGGGAAGGAGGACGACGATGCGATGGGTGCAAGCGTGTCTCATGGGGCTCGCGACGTGCGCGGGCCTGCTCGGCGCGACGCGCGCGCGCGCGGCCGACGCAGGGGCGGGCGCGCAGGCGGAGAAGACGGCGTTCGAGCGCCCGTTCGCGCTCTCGGCGTACGGGGTCGGCTGGGCTGGCGCATACACCGCGGGCGGCGTCGGCGGGCGCGCGCGCTGGGAGATGGTGCCCGGCCGCTTCGGCGTCGAGGTCCTCGCCGAGCACCTCGTCGTCGATGGGCCGGGCGGCTTCCGCCATGACCATCCGATCGGCTTCAACCTCTACGTGCCGCTGCGGGTCTCGCGCGCGGTTCGGCTGCGCGCGCTCGCCGGCGCGTGCACCGTCTTCAGCTTCGTCGAGCCCGAGCACGCCGGCGCGCCGCGCGCGGACGACATCCTCTTCGGCGTGCACGGCGGCGCGGGGCTCGAGGTCGCGCTGCACCCGCGCGTCTCGTGGTTCTTCGACGCGCAGGCCATCGGCTACCTCGCGCACACGCGCACGGGGCAGGGGTGGACGGGCTCGGTGGGCGCGAGCGAGCGCGTGGTCGCCGTGCTGCAGCCGACGACGGGCCTGTCGATCCACCTCGGGCCATGAGGGCGCGCACCCGCGCGCGCGATCTCCTCCGGCTCGTCGGGCTCGTCGGGCTCGTCGGGCTCGTCGCCGCGGGCGCGCGCGCGTCATCGGGGTGCGCGGCGAAGGGAGCAGGGATCGCCGGCGACACGCGCGCGGACGCGTGCGGAGGCTGCCACTCTGCCCAGCGCGCCGCCTGGGGCGCGTCGCGCCACGCCGCGAGCGCGGGCTCGCCCGTCTTCGCGGCGATGCTCCCGCGCGTCGCCGCTGCGTGGGGCGACGACGCGCGCGCCCGCTGCGTCGCGTGCCACGCGCCCGGTCACGGCGGCGACGACGGCGTCGGCTGCGTCGCGTGCCACTCGGCCGTCGGCAACACCGCCGAGCGCGACGGCCTCCTCGTCGTCGACACGGGCGCCCCGGTGAGCGGTCCCTTCGACGACGCGCGCGCGACGCCCGCGCACGGCTCGCGCGCCTACGCGTTGCTCGAGTCGCCCGTCTTGTGCGGGACGTGCCACGAGGTGACCGGCCCTGGCCTCCTGCGCGAGCCGACGCTCACGGAGCATCGCGCCTCGGCCGCCGCGCGCGCGGGCATGGGCTGCGCGTCGTGCCACATGCCGGAGCTGGCCGCGGCGCCGATCGCCGACGGCGAGCTCGTCCCGCGTCGCCGCGCCGACCACGGCTTCGTCGGGCTCGACCCGCCGTGGGGCGCGCCGCCGGCCGAGGCCGCGCGCGCCGCCGAGCAGTCGCGGCGCCTGCTCGCGTCGGCGCTCACGCTGGAGCTTGCGCCCGCGGCAGGCGGCGTCGACGTGCGCCTCCGCGCGGAGCTCGCGGGTCACGCGATCCCGACGGGCGCGACGTTCCTCCGCCGCGTCTGGGTCGACGTCGAGCTCACGGGCGACGGCGCGCCTGTCGTGGTCGCCGGCGCCATCGAGCTCGGCGGCGTGGCGACGCACGCCGGCGCGCCCGTCGCGCGGCTGACCGACGCCGACGCGTTC
>JAYVXL010000189.1:0-7634 GCA_043785185.1 Myxococcales bacterium | reverse complement strand
GTCGTCGAGCTCGAGCCGATGCTCGCCATCGGGCACCTCCGCCTGGCGATGGCCGCGGAGGGGACGCTCGACGAGACGATCCGCCGCGAGGAGTTCGCGAAGGCCGTCACGCTGCGCGCGCAGCTCGGACCCCGCGACGCCGCCGTGATGGAGGCGCTCGAGCCGGTCCTTCAGCGCGTGCGCGAGGATCGGGGCGAGGCCGTACGCCGCCTGCGGGAGGTCGCCGCACGGCACCCTGGCGACACCGAGGTCCACGTCTGGCTCGCCTTCCTCTTGCAGGCAAGCGAAGAAGGGTTGGTGTTTGCGGACCGCGCGATCGCGCTCGACCCGCGCGACGGTCAAGCCTGGCAGACGCGCGGCGACATCCTGGCGAGACTCGGCCAGATCGAGGCATCGCGCGCCTCGTATGAGCGCTGCGGGGCCATCTCGCCGGGCTCCGCGGAGTGCTTCCTCGGCTTGATTTGGCTCGAGTCGCAGGAGGGCCGATGCGCGGAGGCCGAGCGCGCGGCGCGCCGCGCCGTGGACCGCGACCCGCACCTGGGCGGGAACCTGGCGTGCGCGATGTTCGGGGCCGGGCGCCCTCTCGAGGCGGTGCGCGAGGTCATCGATCAGACGGCGGCGTCGTACGGGGCGCGCGGCCCCGTGCAACGGAGCGCCGACGAGACGCGGGCGGCGATCGCGGCCGGCGACTTCGTCCTCGGGCGGGCGCTGGCGGACCGGTACCACGCGCTCACCGAGGCGGACCCGAAGTCGCCGTTCCGCGATCACCTGCTGTCCACCGAGCTCTTGGCGGGCGTCGCGCGAGAGACCGGCGACGCGGAGACGGCCGCCCGCGTCGCCTGGAGCTTCGTCCGAAAGAGCGACACCTGGAGCCAAACCGCGCAGGGGGACTCGGGGCTCGACGGCTCGCTCGCGCTGGCGCGGCAGACCGTGCGCCCGGGGGGCCTCTCGCGGGCGGAGTTCGACGCGCAGCGGAGCGCGTGGCTCGACGCGCACGAGCGCACGCTCGCCTCGCGCGGGCTGATGTGGACGTTCGCGTTCGCGGCGACCGCCCAAACGCGCGAGGAGGCGACCGCCGCGCTCGCCGCCTTGCCCGCATATACGCCGCTCACGTCGTTCGTCTACTACGCGGGGATCCCCGACGCGGAGATCGGCGGCGCATACCTTCGCGCGGGCCAGGTCGACGCGGCGCTCCCGTATCTCGGGCGGGCCGCCTCCAACTGCGCGTCGTTCCGTCACCCGTTCGTGCACGCGCGGGCCATCCTCGACCTCGGCGCGGCGATGGAAGAGAAGGGCGACGCGGCGTCCGCGTGCGACGCGTACCGCAAGATCGTCGCCCGCTGGGGAGCTGCGCGGCCGCGATCGACGAGCGCGGACCGCGCGCGGGCGCGCATGGCCGCCCTCGCCTGCCCTGCCCGTCCGCGCTGACCTCGTCCCGCGCGCGCGCTCCAACGTGCGGGCGAACGCACGAACATGTGCGCGCACAGAGCCGCGAGCTGCAACTCGCGGCCTTTTGGCGCCGCGAACGCCTGGCGCGGAACTTGAGAAGCCCCGTGCGGCGACGCGCTCCCGTTCTGGCGGCGCGCGCCTTCGCTTGGTGATGACAGGAGGACGAATCATGGCGCACGGTCTCAAGCTCCAGCGGTCGCGGACACGGCTCATTCACGCAGGGATCCTCGGCGGCGCCGCGCTTTTGGTAGGGCCGAGCGCGTGCACGGTCACCTCCACCGGCGGCCCGGGCGACGCGGGGGCCGGGCAAGGCGCCGACGGCGGAGGTGGCGATGCGCAAGCGCCGGGCCGCGATGGCGGCGACGCCGCGGCCACCTCCACGCTGGGCTTCACACCGTCGAACGTCGATCTCTCCGGGATGGACCTGTCCAATATCGGCGCGTTCGTCGCGAACACGAACAAGTGCACCCTCAACTCCGAGCACGTCGAGACGACCGACTGCGCCAGCGGCGCCGCGGAGGCCGTGGCGTTCAAGGTCATGGCTCAGAGCGACGGGAGCAAAATTGGCGTCTACGTCGCCAAGTCGTTCCGCGTCGAGACCGGCGCGACGCTGGTGCTCACCGGACTCTTCCCGATCGTCCTCGTCGCGCTCGACAAGATCGAGATCCAGGGCGGCGTGGTCGCGGCCGCCAAGGGCGACGTCGCCGAGTGCGGTGGCTTCACGCAGACCACCACCAACACCAAGGGCGGCGGGCCCGGCGGGGGCGGCGCGGCCTCGACGTCGACCGCCGCGGGGGGCGGCTCCTATTGCGGCGTCGGAGGCGCGGGCGCCGTGGAGAGCGGGACCGCGGCCACCGGCGGCCCGGCGTTCGGCGCGGCGGCGATCTCACCGCTCGTGGGCGGCGCATCGGGCGGAGGCGGCACCGTCGGAGGCGGCGGCGCGGGCGGCGGCGCGGTGCAGCTCGTCGCGGCGAACAGCGTCACCATCGCGGCGGGCGCCCACGTCCACGCCGGCGGCGGCGGCGGGAGCTTCGGGGGCGCCTCAGGCGGCCAGGAGGCGAGCGGCGGCGGCAGCGGCGGCGCGATCCTCATCGAGTCGCTGGTCGTCACGGTGGCGGGCGTCCTCGCGGTGAACGGGGGCGGCGGCGGCGAAGGGGCGCTCGGCAACTCGGGCAGCAACGCGACGCCAGACGACAAGGCGGCCCTCGGCGGCAGGGACCCCGTGAGGGGCTCGGACGGCGGCAACGGGAGCGCGGCGGCCAGCGTCAACGGCACCGACGGCGCGGTCAAGGCCGGGTCGACGGCCGGCGGCGGCGGCGGCGGCGCCGGGCGCATCCGGATCAATACGAAATCGGGTATGGCCGCTCTGACCGGCGCGACGCTCTCGCCCGCGGCGACGACGCCGTGCGCGACGCAAGGCATGACCAATCCTTGACGGCCACCCGCGATGCCGACCGCGGACCGCGCGACGCTTACCGCGGCTCGCGCGTCCTCCACAGCGGGCTCTGCTGCAGGAGCTTGGCGACCAGCGCCGTCCAGCCCGTCTGGTGGCTGGCGCCGAGGCCGCGGCCGTCGTCGCCGTGAAAGTACTCGTAGAAGAGGACGTGGTCGGCGAAGTTCGGGTCCTTCTGCAGCCGCTCGCTCGCGCCGTGCGCGGGCCTTCGTCCGTCCGCGCCGCGCACGAAGAGGCTCGTCAGCCGCCGCGACAGCTCGCTCGCGACCTGCCACAGGTTCATGTAGTTGCCGCTGCCCGTCGGGCACTCGACGCGGAACTCGTCGCCGTAGAAGTAGTGGTACTTCTGCAGCGACTCGATGATGAGGTAGTTGACCGGAAACCACACCGGCCCGCGCCAGTTCGAGTTGCCGCCGAAGAGGCCGCTCTGGCTCTCGCCCGCCTCGTAGCTCACGCGGTGCGCGGCGCCGCCGATCGTGATCTCGTAGGGCTTGTCGGTGTGCGCGCGCGAGAGCGAGCGGATGCCGTACGGCGAGAGGAACTCGTCCTCGTCGAGCACGCGCGCGAGCACGCGCGCGAGCTTGTCGCGATCGAGGATGGAGAGCAGGCGCCGCCCGCCCGCGCCGAGGCGCTGATCGATCGGCACGACCCGCTCGGTCAGCTCCGGCCGGTTCTGGATGAACCAGCGCACGCGCTTGGCGAACGCCGGGAATTTCTCGACGATCCACGGATCGAACGTCTCGACCGCGAAGATCGGGATGAGGCCGACCATCGACCGCACCTTCATCGGCACGCTCTCGCCGCCCGGCAGGTGCAGGACGTCGTAGAAGAAGCCGTCCGCCTCGTCCCACAGCGCGAAGCCGTCCTCGCCCACGTTCTTCATCGCGTGCGCGATGAGGAGGAAGTGCTCGAGGAATTTACTCGCGACGTCCTGGTAGCTCTCGTTCTCCTTGGCGAGCTCGAGCGCGATGGCGAGGAGGTTCAGGCAGTACATGCCCATCCAGCTGGTCGCGTCGGCCTGTTCGAGCGTGCCGCCGGTCGGCAGCGCGCTCGAGCGATCGAAGACGCCGATGTTGTCGAGCCCCAGAAAGCCGCCCTGAAAGACGTTGTTGCCGGCGGCGTCCTTCCGGTTCACCCACCAGGTGAAGTTCAGCATCAGCTTGTGGAAGACGCTCTCGAGGAAGTGCCGATCCGGCTTGCCGTTCTGCGCGCGATCGATCTGGTAGACGCGGAGCGCGGCCCACGCGTGCACCGGCGGGTTCACGTCGCTGAAGTTCCACTCGTACGCCGGCAGCTGGCCGCTCGGATGCATGTACCATTCACGCACCAGGAGCAGGAGCTGGTTCTTCGCGAACTCCGGATCGACGAGCGCGAGCGGGATCGAGTGGAACGCCAGATCCCACGCCGCGTACCACGGGTATTCCCACTTGTCCGGCATCGAGAGGATTTCGCTGTTGTAGAGGTGCGTCCACTCGCGATTGCGGCCCTTCTTGCGCTCCTTCGCGGGCGGCGGCGTGCCCGGATCGCCGCGCAGCCAGCGATCGACGTCGAAGTGGTAGAACTGCTTGCTCCAGAGGAGGCCCCCGATCGCCTGGCGATACACGCGGCTCTCGTCGCCGGTGAGCGCGTCGGGGATGCGCGACGCGAAGAACTCGTCGGCCTCGGCCTTCGCGCGCGCGAACAGCTCGTCCCAGTCGCCGAGCGGCTGCGCGAGAGGCGTGTTCGAAAGGCGCAGGCGGAGCTCGCGCGTCTCGCCGGGCGCGAGCGTCAGCTTGTAGTGCGCGCACGCCTTCGTGCCGTGGCGCGCGGGGTTCACCGCCCCGCGGTTCCCGGAGACGACGAGGTGGTGGAACGCGTCCTTCACGAACGCGGTCGCGTTGGGGACCTTGTAGAGGAGCTCCTTGTTCGTCTCGTTCTCGGTGAAGTGCTGCGCGGGATCGCCGTCGCAGTACAGCCACATCGTGCCGAGGTGCGCCTGCGTGAGCTCGAACGTCGCGGCGCCGCTGGGGTGCACGATCGCGCGCACGTCGGGCCTCGGCGTCTCCGCGTCCCACGACCACACGTTGCGGAACCACACCGTCGGCAGCACGTGAATCGGCGCCGCCTCGGGCCCCCGGTTGGTGACGGTGTATTTGACGAGCACGTCGTCGACGTCGGCCTTGGCGTACTCGACCTGAACGTCGAAGTACCGATCGCCGTCGAAGACGCCCGTCCCTTCGAGCTCCGGCTCAGGCTGCGAGCGGCCCGCCTGCGCCGCGAGCTCGCGCAGGCGCGCGTAGGGGAACTCGGCGTGCGGATACTTGTAGAGTGCACGCGCATAGGAGCACGTCGGCGTCTGATCGAGGTAGTAGTAGATCTCCTTCACGTCCTCGCCGTGGTTGCCCTCGGGCCCCGTGAGACCGAAGAGGCGCTCTTTCAAGAACGGGTCCTTGCCGTTCCAGAGCGCGGGCGCGAGGTTCACGAGGCCGCGGTTGTCGCAGAGGCCGAGCAGCCCGTCCTCGCCCCAGCGGTAGGTGCGCGCGCGCGCGTGCTCGTGGCTGAAGTAGCGCCAAGCGTCGCCGTCGGGCGAGTAATCCTCGCGCACGCTACCCCACTGGCGCTCGGCGAGGTAGGTGCCCCACCGTCGCCACTTTTTTCCGGCCGCGGCCTCCTCGAGGCGCGCGTGCTCGCGCGTGGCGCGAAACGCGGCGGACGCGGCGGACGCGGCGGGCATCGAGCTGGACGGCACGGAGGGCGGCGAACTCATCGAAGGCCGATGGTATGGACCTTTCGCGTGGGTCCAAAGGATCTTTGCGCTACGCTGATGCCGTGACCGAGCGTCCTCCGAACAGCCGCGAGCGCGTTCAGACCCACGTAATCCCTCCCGCGCCGAGCAGCGCGCCGGCGTCGCAGCGCACGCCGCCGATGGGGACGGGCACGGGGTACTCGCAGGCGCGGCCGTCGCCGGCTACGGCCTTTGCGCCGCCCGGGGGCCAGGTCATCACCGTGCAGTATCCGCAGGTCGGCACGACCCTCTCGTCGCCGCGCGGCAGCTACGTCGTGCGCGACGTCCTCGGCACCGGCGAGTTCGGCGCGGTGTACGAGTCGGTCGGCCCGTTCGACCAAGTCTACGCCATCAAGATGATGCGCCCGTCGAACCGCCCTTACCAAGAGGTGCACACCGAGTGGGCGCGCGAGGTGCAGCGGCTCATGAGCCTGCGCCACCCGAACGTCGTCTACATCCACGACGCGTTCGAGCAAAATAACCTCTTTTACCTGGCGCTCGAGCGCTGCGACCACGCGCTCACCGCGATGCTCGGCACGCCGATGCAGGAGGGGCTCGTCATCGAGCTCGCGCGCCAGCTCCTCGCGGCCATCCAGTTTTTGCACGACAACGACGTCGTGCACGACGATCTGCACCCCGGCAACGTGCTCATCACGCACCACGATCGCCCGGTCGTGAAGATCAGCGACTTCGGCATCAGCCACGAGCTGCGCGGGATGGCGGCGATCCGCCCGAACGTCGTCCACCACGCGATCATGGCGCCGGAGATCCTCGCGACCGGCTACACGACCAAGCAGAGCGATCTGTACCAGGCGGGCCTGCTCCTCTATTGGATGCTCGTCGGCAGCCCGGCGATCGACAAGGAGCTGCCGTACGCGGAGCTCACCAAGCAGGTCGCCGACGGCGAGCCGCGCAGGCGTGCCGAAGCGATCGGCACGCCGCTCGGCGCGCTCATCGCGAAGATGCTGCGGCGACGCGAGGCCTTCCGGTACTCGTCGCCGCGCGAGGTCTGGGCCGATCTCCGCGAGTTGCCGGCGTGGCAGAAGCGGCAGCTCTTTCCGGTGAAGTGAGCCGCGCGGGTGGACGTCCGCGTAGGGCGCAATCCCACCTCGTGTAAGCGCGGCGACGGCGATACAATCAAGCCGTGGCAGCATTGCGCGCGCCTGCGTTGACGGGCGGGACCAACCTCGGGAGCTTCACGATCGTCCGCGAGCTCGGGGCGCGGCGGGTGCCCACGTACGCGGTCCAGTCGCGCGGCGAGGATGGGGCGATCGAGCTGCTCGTCGTGGAGCGGCTCGCGCGCGCAGGCAACGAGAACGCCGCCGCCGCGCTGGCCGCCGCGACGAAGATCGTCGCGACGCTCGCTCACCCCAACGTCGTCCGCGTGCGCCCCGCGCCCGACGTGGCCGGCGAAGTGCTCGTGCCGAGCGAGTTCGTCGACGCCGAGCGGTACGACGTCGTGACCGCGGCAGCGGCCAAGGTCGGACGGCCGCTCGCCCTCGTGGTGCACCTGCGCGTGCTCGTGGACGTGCTCGGCGGTCTGAGCGCGCTGCACCTGCTGAGAGACGCGAAGGGCGCGCCGGCGAAGCTGCTGCACGGGGAGGCGTGCCCGGCGAACGTGCTGCTCGGCCTCGACGGAGCCGCGCGGCTCGCGCACGTGTGCCGCGCGCGCGGCGGTCGCAACGCGCCGGAGGCGAGCGGCTACGCCGCGCCGGAGCTGCGCGCCGACTTCGCGAGCCCCTCCGGCGCGGAGCGCGCCGACGTCTACAGCTGCGGCGTGATGCTATGGGAGGCCGTCACCGGCAAGCGGCTCTTCCCCGGCAGCGACGAGGCTCGGATCTTGGCGCGTCAGACGTCGGGCAAGCTCGAGGTCGCGCGGGCACCTCGGGCGGGGGAGTGGGCGGCGTCGCTCGGGGAGATCGCTGCGCGCGCGCTCGCGACCGAGCCGGGGGAGCGGTACGCGACGGC
>JAYVXL010000188.1:0-2286 GCA_043785185.1 Myxococcales bacterium | reverse complement strand
GCGCCGCGCGCCATCGCCCCTCGAGGCCGCGCGCGGCGAGCGCCTCGGGCGCATGGTTGGGGATGGCGCGGACGCGCGCCACGGCGGCGGGTCGGTCGCCGAGCGCGTCGGCGAGCGCGCGGGCGAGCTCGAGGAGCATGTGCGCGGTCGGCTCCCGCGCGGCGTCGGCGAGCTCGATGGCGCGCACGAGGAGGGCGGCCCCGCGCGCGGCGCGGCCGTCGGCGACGAGCGCAGCGCCGAGGCCGGCGAGCGCGGCGGGATCGTCCGGCGCGTAGCGGAGCGCGCGCTCGTAGAGCGGCAGCGCCTCTTGCGCCGCGCTCGCGGCCCGCCACGCGTCGCCGGCGCGCCGCCAGATCGCGTACTTGTCGCGCGCCAAGGGCGCGAGCGCTTCCAGGTGCTCGACGTCTCCGAGCGCGTCCTCGAGGCGGCCGGCGGCGAGGCGCCGCGCCACGCGCGACCAGCGGAGCGCCGGCGCGTCTGCCGCGCGCGCGATCGCCAAATCGAGCCAGATGAGCCCGTCGACCGGATCGGCTGCGAGGTCCGCCGCGCGCCCGTACGCGAACGCGGCGAGGAGCGGCGCCTCGTCCTCCTCACCGGCGCGCGCGAAGGCCGCGACCGCCGCCCGCACGTCGCCCGTCTCGAGCGCGAGCTCCCCGGCGAGGACGCTCGGCCGCGCGTCGGGATCGCGCTCGGCCTCGCGCAGCGTGAGCAGCGCCGCCTCCGCGCGCCCTCCGACGTGCGCGTCGATCTCGGCGATGCGGCGGCACACTTCGGGGTGACGCGGCGCGCGCTCGAGCGCCGCCAGATCGAGCGCGCGCGCGCGGACGATCTGGCCTGCCAGGCGCGCCTCGTCGGCGTCCTTCGCGATCCCCGCCGCTTCGATCGCGCGCGTCGCCGCCGCGGACACGGCCGCCGGCGCGCCGCCGCGCGTCGCGTGCAGGAGCCAGATGTCCTCGTGCGCCGCGAGCGCGGTCACGACGAGGCCGCCGGTGTCGGGCGCGCGCGCGCCCGCGTCCGGGAGGAGCGCCTTGCCGAGCCGCGCGCCGAGGCCGCGGAGCGCGAAGAGCGCGCCGCGACGCTCGGCGAGGCCGCCGAGCAGTGCGTCTACCGCGCCGATGGCCATCGCCGTCGCGGGCCGGGGCAGGCCGATTCCGCGCGCGCCGGTCACGACGAGGTGCACTTCGTCGCCGCGGGCTGCCGTGAGCAGATCGAACGCCAACACGCGCGGCGCCGCCGCGTCGGTCGGCGCGAGCACATCGCCGACGTCGCTCACGCACACGATCGCGCGCTCGCCGCGCAGCGCGAGCCACACGCGCGGCGCGTTCGGTGAGAGGAGCCCGCGCAGCCGCGGCGCCGCCCACGCCTCGACGCCGCGCGCGCCGATCTCGACGACGACGCGCTCGAGCGTCCCGCGCTTGTGCCGAAAGCGCGACACGCCGCCAGAGACGTCGATCGGGAAGCGCGCGCCCGGCAGGCGCACCGACAGCTCGGTCACGTCGACGCAGCCGAGCCGCGCGGGCCGCGCGAGCTCGAGCCCGAGCCCGTCCTTGCCGATCGCGAGGCGGAGCTCCACCGAGGGCACGTCGCGCGTGACCTCGGGGCGCGCGGGCGCCGGCGCGGCGGCGCTCTGCGCGGCCATCGCCCGGCGGTGCGCCGGCGGCGTCTTGGGGGCGTCGGAGATACTCACTCCAAGAAGGATCGTAGCAGGGGCGCGCGGAACCCGCGATTTTCCGTGCTATGCGGGGTGCGTGCGCGCGAAGGACGTCCTCGGCCCGGGCTCACCGCTCTCGGCGCTCCTGCCGGCGTACGAGGAGAGACCGGCGCAGCTCGACATGGCCGCCGCCGTCGAGTCGGCGCTCGACGCCGAGCTGCCCCTCCTCGTCGAAGCCGGTACGGGCACGGGAAAGACGCTGGCGTATCTCGTGCCGGCGATCCTGAGCGGCAAGAAGATCGTCGTCTCCACGGCGACGCGCGCTCTCCAAGAACAGATCATGGCCGACGACCTGCCGCTCGTCGCCAAGGCGCTCGCGCCGTTCGGCGTGGAGGTCAGCGCCGCCCTGATGAAGGGCTTACCGAACTACTTGTGCAAGCGCCGGTACCACGAGCTCATGACGACGTCCGGCGCGCGCGTCGCCGGGGATCGCCACCTCGCCCGCATCGACACGTGGGCGCAATCGACCGCGTCGGGTGACCGCGCCGAGCTCTCCGACTTGCCCGAGGACGCCGAAGCTTGGCGCGAGGTGCAGTCGTCGACGGAGACGCGCATCGGTGCAAAGTGCACGTATT
>JAYVXL010000187.1:0-2286 GCA_043785185.1 Myxococcales bacterium | reverse complement strand
CGATCGCGACGTGCAGCGCGTCGGAGACCGGGCAGTGGAGATCGCCCATGACGCCCGCCCACGCGCCCGCGACGGCGCCGAGCGCGGCGCCCGAGGCGCGCGGGCTCACCGGATCACTGCGGCGACGGAGGGCCGCGAGCGCGACGAGCGGGCCGAGCCCCATCGCTCCGACGAGCGCGAAGCAGACGAGGTGCGCCTTCATCGGCGCCTCGTAGCCCACCGTCCCCGGCCACAGGTGCGTGCCGACGATCATCCACGCGAGGAGGCTCGGTCCCGTCGCCAGCGCCGCCGTGAGGAGGAGCGCGCCGCTGCGGCCGAGCATCTGCCCGCCGCGCATCGCGCCGGCCCACGTCGCGGCCGCGGCGATCGCCGACCACCCGAGCGCGGTCGTCGCGAGGAACGCCGGCGGGCGCGTGCGGAGGTCGGCCCCGCCGATGGCGAAGAAGGTGACGACGATGGCGGCGGCGCCGAGCAACATCACGAGCGTCGACTCGCGCTTCACGATCGCGCGGGGCGTGGCCGGCATCGTGCGGGCGGCGTCGAGCACGCGCGCGCGGAGGTCGGCGGGCGGCTGCGGCGCCTTCATACGTCCCCCAGAATACCGCGGAGCGCCCCGTACGCGCGGTGCGCGCGGAGCTTCACGGCCGTGACGGTGATGCCGAGGACCTGCGCGGCCTGCGCCACACTGAGCCCCTCTTGCTTGATGAGCTCGAAGGCGACGCGCTGGTTCTCCGGCAGCCGCGCGAGCTCCTTCTGCAGGCGCGCCGCGAGCTCCTGGGCTTGCACGAGATCGTCGGCGGCGGGATCCTGCGCGACGGGCTCGTCGCCCCCGTCGGCGTCGCCGCTGCCGTCGCGGAGCACCTCACGGCGGCCCCGGCGCAGGCCGTCGATCATGAGGCGACGGGCGATCGCGAAAGCCCACGGCGTGACTTGCGCGCCGGCGATGAAGCGACCCCGCGCGGCGTGCATCTGCAGCAGCGTCTGCTGGAGGAGGTCCTCTGCGCGCGCGCGGTCGCGTGTCTGGCGCATGAGGTAGCCGAAGAGACGCGGCGCGAGCAGATCATAGAGCTGGCCGAACGCCGTGTCGTCGCCGGCCGCGTACCGCTCCATGGCGGCGTCGACCGCGGTCGTGTCACGGCTCTGCTCGACCGGCTCCACGGCGGCGCTTGTACCATGGAACCACACTGTCATCGTTGGGCCGATCACGAAGCCGATCGGCGCGGCGGCGAGCATGAGCGGGGTACGCACCAGCGCCGCGGCGGTTTCGGCGCGCGCGCGCGTTCGGCGACGCCCGCGGCCGGCCGCGGCCGAGCCTGGCGGGGCCTGGGTCACGCCCGCGGCTCTTTTTCCCGGCAACGCGCGGGTGAGACGGGACGCCGCCGCCGGGAGGAGCTAATGGATTTCACACGAATGGCCGCTCCCATCCGCTCCCGCCATGAGCACGCGTGCGCCGGCCCGCCCGCCCGCCTCGGAGGCGTGCTCGCGGCCGGGTGCGCGGCCGCGCTCCTCCTGTCGTGCGGGGCGTCCGCCGCGACGAGCCCGGCGGTTCCTGCGGAGGCGGACGCCGGCGCGATGCTCGACGCGGGCCCCCCCGACACCGGCGCCGCCGCCCCGCGGCTCGACCCGACGTACCCGTCGCCCCACCAGGCGCTCCCGCAGATCGGATGGAACGGCGGGCGCGTGCTCACCGCGCCGAGCGTCGTCACGGTGACCTTCGGGGCCGACCCGGACCGCGCGACGCTCGAGCAGTTCGGCGACACGAGCACGCAGTCCGGCTGGTGGGACGAGGTGCGCGCCGGCTACTGCGCGGGCGCGACCATCGAGGCGGCGACCGATCCGGACGTCGGCCTCGGCCGCGCAGGCGTCGGGTACTACCTCTTGCAGGATCCGTGGGCCTTCGCGGGCGGCGAGGTCGGCGACCTGTGCGTCGACTACGCGAGGCAAGGCGGCGACGAGTACCTCGAGGGCTCGCACGTCGTGCAGCGCTCGTGGTCCAACTCGGCGGCGGCGGCGGGCCACGATCCGTGCGTCCTCGTCCCGGCCGGCGCTGTGTACTTCGGCGCGGCGCCGGCCGCGAATCAGCAAGAGGTGAGGCTCGCGGTCGGCGCGAGCACGACCGTCGACGTGACGGCGTTCTCCGCGGCGCCGATGGACAACTGGACGCTGTCGGCGATCGACTTCGGCCTGCTCGCGACCGGCACGAGCCACCTCTCCTTTGCGTGGGACAAGACGATCGTGAACAACGGCTACCACGTGAAGCTCACCGTGACGCTCAAGAGCGCCGGG